>JANOXW010000811.1:0-3459 GCA_031418635.1 Acidobacteriota bacterium | reverse complement strand
ATTTCCGTATCCGAAACCGTCGAAGTCGTTTTAGTGTTCGTCGTTGTTTTCTTTCGCTTCGTTTGAGCAAAACTATCAACCGAAAGCAACACAATAACCAACAAAACAAGCGAAAAGCCGGCAAATTTTAAATGCTTCATAATTCTTATCCTTAAATTTTATGGGGGAATTTTATCTTAACACATTTAATTTTATTTAGCTTTGCCTTGATTTGCCACGGCTTCCTGCGCGGCTTTGATTGCTTCGGCATCGCCGAGATAATAGCTTTTAATTGATTTCAAATCGTTGTCCAATTCATAAACAAGCGGAACGCCGGTTGGAATATTTAGTTTGACGATTTCTTCATCGGCGATGTTATCGAGATATTTGACCAAAGCTCGCAAAGAATTGCCGTGAGCCGCGATAATCAAACACTTTCCTGCACGAACTTTTGGCGCGATTTCGGTTTCCCAATACGGCACAAACCGTGCGACGGTATCTTTTAAACATTCGGTCAGAGGAAGTTCTGCATCGCTCAAATCATTATAACGGCGGTCGTGGCGCGGATTTCTTTCGTCGCTTGATCCCATCGGTGGCGGCGGAATGTCGTAACTTCTACGCCAAATGTGAACTTGCTCATCGCCGTATTGTGCGGCGGTTTCCGCTTTGTTCAATCCTTGCAGATTGCCGTAATGACGTTCGTTAAGCCGCCAATTTTTAATGACGGGAAGCCACATTGTGTCCATTTCGTCAAGAATAATATTCAAAGTGCGAATCGCCCGTTTCAAAACCGAAGTATAAGCAAGATCGAACTCAAAACCTTCTGCCTTCAAAAGTTCGCCTGCACTTTGCGCTTCTTCGAGTCCTTTTTCCGAAAGGTCAACGTCCTTCCAACCCGTGAACCGATTTTCCTTGTTCCAAACACTTTCGCCGTGTCTGATTAAAACTAATTTATACATACGGTTATTTTAGATTTCAGATTCCAAATTTCAAATTCCAGATTAGCTTTTTAGTATTTTCTGCACTTCGCCGACTAAATAAAGCGAACCTGTAACAAGCATTAAATGATTTTCGGATGAAACTTCCCGTGCTTTTTTTATTGATTCGGCAACTGTTTCCGCAACGAACACATTTTCTTGATCAAAATCTTTCGGCACAAATTGCAACAATTCCGAAGTTTCCATCGCACGCAGATTATCGGGTTTTGTCAAAATCAATTTCTCGGCTTTCGGAAAGATAATTTCGGCAATTTCCGTTAAATCTTTATCCTTCATCGAACCGAAAATCATAGTAATCGGCTGTTTGATAAATTCATTTAAATATTCACGCAAAGCCTTTGCGCCCGAAATATTGTGCGCTCCGTCAAAAAGGATGTTTTTGTAAAATTCGATTCGTCCTTTATGTATTGCGGTTTGCAAACCTTCGATGATATTTTCGGTCGTGATTTTGAAACTTGCTTGCAAAGTTTCCGCCAAAAGAATTGCAACCTTAGCATTTTCGATTTGATGTTTTCCCAAAAGATTTACTCGAACATTTTTGTATTCGACTTTTGCGGTTTTGAAATTTGTCATCTGAAATTTGTCATCTGAAATAAAATCAGCCTTCACACTTTCCGCTAAGTTTGGCGAAACGCCAAACTTAGCGCATCTTTTGAGAATCAAGTCCAACGCTTCTTGCGACTGATTTGCGACTATGACTTTCGTATCTGCCCGAATAATCGCGGCTTTTTCTGCTGCGATTTCCAGCAAAGTTTCACCCAAAATTTTTTGATGATCATAATCAATCGGCGTAATCGCAACGATTTCCGCGTATGCCGCCGTCGTTGCGTCAAAGCGTCCGCCTAAACCTGTTTCTAAAATCGCTAACTCGATTTTACTTTCGGCAAAAGCATTTAAAGCAATCGCCGTAACTTGTTCAAAATATGTCGGGACGGTTTCGAGTTCGCCTTTTTCGACAAGTTTTTCGCTGACTTCTCTGATGTATGTAGCGTGTCGGGCAAAATCTTTCTCGCTGATTTCTTGTCCGTTAATTTTTATTCTTTCGGTGACAGAAACAAGATGTGGCGAAGTTGTTGTTCCGACTTCAATTCCGGCTTGAAGGCAAATTGCTTCGAGAAATGCACAAGTTGAGCCTTTGCCGTTTGTTCCGGCAACCTGAACTTTTAGATATTTAGCGTGCGGATTTCCAAGTGCGTCGAGAAGTTTTCCGATGTTCTCAAGTCCGAGTTTCATCGCCAAAACCTCGTTGCCAAGACCGTAAAGATAATCAACCGATTCTTTGAAATTCACTTTTCGCTCGTTTGTAACAATCTTCGATGATAATTGATTTGTCCGAGATGATAGTTAAGATGCGTCAATAAATGTAGCAACATATAATCAATTTTTTGAGCCGTGCCGTGTTTTTCGATGGGGAAATCTTTGTCAAAATCTTCGTCGGATAATTTAGCTAAACTCTCAACCACCGTTTTTATGGTTTTCTCGATATTTTCGCTGAGTTCTTCACGCGACACATTTTTTGACGAAAACTCGCTTTCGCGTTCTCTGACAAATCCACTGTTGCTAAGAAGCGCACCGATAAAATGATTCAGATTTCCAATCAGATGCAGACACAGATTGCCGCCGGAATTGCTGACTTCTCCCGTAATCGTCCAAAGACTTTCTTCGTCTTTATATAAATTTATTTCGTCTTTTAATTTATTCAAATCTCTTTCAAAGATTTCAAGTAATGCCGCTTTTAACATAATTTTAAGTTATACTTTGATTTCCTTATTCATCATAAAATCCAAAAGGCGAATAATCGTATCACGCAGTTCGCGTCTGTCCACAACCATATCAACCATTCCATGTTCCAATAAAAATTCGCTTCTTTGAAAGCCTTTCGGCAATTTTTGGCGAATAGTTTGTTCGATAACTCTCGGTCCGGCAAAGCCGATTAACGCCTTCGGTTCAGCGATTATCACATCGCCAAGCATCGCAAAACTTGCGGTAACGCCGCCGGTTGTCGGGTCGGTCAGCACGGAAATAAACGGCAGACGCGCATCGTGAAGTTGGGCAAGCGCGGCGGAAATTTTTGCCATTTGCATTAAACTCAAAGTTCCTTCCTGCATTCGCGCACCACCCGAAGCCGCAAAAATTATTACTGCACCGCGTGTTTTTATTGCTCTCTCAATCAGGCGCGTGATTTTTTCGCCAACGGCTGAACCCATCGAACCGCCGATAAAATCCATTGACATCGCGCCGGCATAAACAAGGTATCCACCGACTTTGCCTTTGCCCGACACAATCGCTTCGGGCAAGCCGGAAGATTTTTTCGCTGCTTCGATACGCTCTTTATAAGGTTTTGTGTCAACAAAATTGAGCGGATCGCCCGACATAACCTCTTCGTCGAGTTTTTTATATTCGCCTTCGTCAAATAGTGAATCGAGCCGACTTCGTGCATCAAACCGAAAATGATAGCCACAATGCGTGCAAACATAAAAAG
>JANOXW010000810.1:0-10101 GCA_031418635.1 Acidobacteriota bacterium | reverse complement strand
TACATACCGAAATACTTCATCCTTCACGCGGCGTTGCTGGGTCAGGCTTTCGCCCATTGCCCAAAATTCCCGACTGCTGCCTCCCGTAGGAGTCTGACCCGTTATTCAGTGTCAGTGTGACCGACCACCCTCTCAGGTCGGCTACAGATCGTTGCCTTGGTAAGCCATTACCTTACCAACTAGCTAATCTGCCGCAAGCTCCTCTCCAGGCACATAAATGCTTTAACAACTGTCTTCATAAGAAGCCGCTGCATTATGCGGTATTAGCAGTCGTTTCCGACTGTTATTCCCCACCCCGAGGTAGATTACTTACGTGTTACTCACCCGTGCGCCACTCTATACACTCTCCGAAGAGAGCTTTAATCGTTCGACTTGCATGTCTGAGGCACGCCGCCAGCGTTGATTCTGAGCCAGGATCAAACTCTCGTTAAAAAGTTTTTACTAGCTTTCTATATTGTTCTATTTACTTAAATTAACACATGGACTCGCATATCTAGTTTTCAAACATCAATTTATCTTGCCTAATATATTTTAGGCGAACTTTTGACTATAATAAATCAAATTTTCTTTGTCAACCCGTGAGCGAAACTTTTTAATTTTTCTTTTCACGAGGCGAACTTTTAATTATAGCCAATCAAAGTTTTTTGTCAAATGCACTCAAACCTTTTTTTCAATTGTTTTCAAAAACGATTATTAATACGTTTGAAGCAATTAACTATTCTCTACATCAGGCTCTTGGTTGTCAAGCGGGATTCAATCTTTTTTACACATTATACGTTTTGTTTCGATTGCAACAGCAAATCCGTGATTTCCCGAACCGCACCAAGTCCACCTTTTACTTTAGTTGTATAGATTACGTTCGGAAAAACTTCCGAAACTGCGTCAGCAACCGTAATCGGTAATCCGACTTTTTCAAATAAAACTATGTCTTGAACATCGTCTCCGACAAAAGCAATTTCTTCTATCGAAACTTTCGCTTCTGCCAAAATTTCCGCAAAACAGATTGTTTTATCTTTTGAACCTTGCTTGATGAAATGAATTCCGAGTTCATCTGCCCGTTTTTTTACAATTTTAGAATCTCTGCCCGAAATAATGCCTGAGCGAAAACCCGCTTCGTGCCACATTGCTAAACCTTGTCCGTCGCGGACGTGGAAGACTTTTATTTCTTCGCCATTTTCCGTGAAATAAAGTCTTCCATCGGTCAAAACGCCGTCGCAATCCATTAAAAGCAATTTAATTTTCTTGGCACGTCTGAGTATTTCGTCTTGCATTTTTTTATGTGCCGTTAAATTCGGCTCGCAATTTGCGGATGTTTGCCCCTTTAAATTTTCCAGTTGCTTCCACTTTCTTTAAAAAGGCTTTGGCTTCAGCGAGAGTTTTGCCCGCATAAACCGCCATAAACCCGACATTATTGGAAACACCCGTATAATAAGTCGTGTTAAATTCGTCGCATTTGAACGCAAAGACTTTGTTATCAGGAAAGAGTTCTTGCGTCTTTAACCTTTTATTTTCGCTAAATGCGTCGGCGCAATTCGGGCTTGACGCGGATTTGCTTTGCAAAATCACTGCATAAAAAGATTCGGACGAATAGACCGCGTAAGTTTTCGGAATTTCAAACGGAATTTCAAATGGCTTAAAAACTATATCTTGTGTGCGACATTTGATATTCGGATCGCCGCAAATTTTTCCATATTTAGTTTTTTGTCCATATAAATTAACCGCTGACATTACCAAACACAAAACAATTATCCCGAAAATTTTACCTTTCATAGTTTTCTCCCAATTATGTAACGCCGTCGGGACGACGGCGTTACATTTTAACGAACTTCAAAAATGTCAACGCTGCTTAATTTCCAATCATTACCGACTTTCGCCAAACGAAATACTGCTGTTCCGCTTTCGGCATTTTTATTAAGCAATTGAATATTTAAATTAACCTCGACCAAAGCGTTGTTGACATCAGTTTTATCAATTTGCAAAATTTTTGTTTGCCACATTTGCGCTCCCGCGACACCGCCCGCAAAACGCGGAATTTCGCCCGTAACAATCAACGCATCCACATTAGCTTTGCTTCCCGAAATCGCGGCTTTATCAAATTGCGCGAAAAATGCCTTGATGCTTTCGTCAATCGCCGTCGCACCGTTTGCTTTATTTCTGCCTGCCCGCGCCGCCAAAGTCGCGCCGTATTCAGCATCGGCTTTGATTGCTTCTTCAAAAGATTTCGCCGCTTGCGCGTTCTGTGCCGATTTCAGAGCAACTTCGCCCAAACCTTCATTTGCCCAAGCCAAACTTCGTGCTGTCGGCAATTTTTCATCCAACACAGCGCGAAACTCTTTATCGGCATCGGTAATTTTTCCTTGCGCCAATAGCGCACGACCAAGCAAAATTCTGACATCATCAAAGCGCGGCGCAGATTGCAAAACGGTTCGCGCAAATTTTTCGGCATTGCCAAACTCCTGTTTATCAAAAGCGCGTTTAACCGCTAAAAGCAAATCGCTCTCGTCAAATTCACGCGGCGCAACATCGTCGGAATAATCGGTTTGCGGATAAAGTTTATCGCTGTCAATTTCCGTCCGCACAATTTTATTAGTAGTTTTGAAACTCACTTCGCCAAAACTTTTTGCGGGAATTGTCGCTTGCATTGTTAATTTCTCACCGTTTGACGTGGTTGCCACAACATTTACAGTCGCGTCAATGATACCCGTATTTCGCAAAGCAACCTTCGATTCCGCGCCATTTGATTGCGGCAAACCGACCAATAAATTCGTGTCGGTAACTTGGTCAAACGCATAATCGAGAAAATCTTTGTTAGCCGAAAAAGCCGAGCGCAACTTGCTCAACTGCAAATTTCCGTCTTTCATCTGTGTCCGCAATATATTAAAAAAATCGTCCTGCCCAACCTTTTTCGCCAACAATCGCCAAACCATCGCGCCTTTGTTCGCCACTTCGGGATAATAAAAATCGTCAAGCGGCGAAACGATATTCAAAGGCGCGTCGCGTTTAGAAATTGCCGCGTAAGCCGTGCGTTGCCGCAAACGCTCGATGTCCGCGACATCTTTGCCGTATTTCGATTCCAAAAACTGCGTAGCGATGTAGCGCGACAAGCCTTCACGAATCACGCCGTAAGCGTCGCCGTTGACATTAACAACATTTCCAAGCCAGATTTTTACCACCGAATCAGCAATCGTCATTGCCGTATTTGAATCAATTTTCTGCCGTCGAAAAACGCTGTCGTCAACAAAAATCGTTCCGCCGCTTGAAAATCCCGCACCGCGTTTGACCGCAATAATTCTAAGCGGAACATCGGGCGCAGTTCCAAGCAGATTTGCGGCAAAAGTCTTTGCTTCCGAAGCTAGATTTGCCAATTCATTAGCGCGTTTTTGCGCTTCCGCATCCGCGCCTTTCGGGATATAAACTGAAACGCCCGTTACATCAACTTTGTCCCAATTTCCCGCCATAAAAAACGGCTGACCATTCAACTTTTGCTCAAAACCATTCGCACTTTCCACGCCCGAAGACAAAACCGTTAAGCCGTTTGCCGAATTTGCCTTTAAAGAAAAAGGCGCAAAATCCGCACCACGCGCAAAATACCAACTATTCGGTGTCGGATACCAAAAAGATAGCGGTAAAAATTGTGAACCGACGGGCGAAAGCGCATTCAAGCCCGAATTTTCCTTAACATTCAATTTATAATCGAGCGTCGCCGAAAGATTTTGATTAGGCTGTGTCGAAGGAACGCGAATGACAATTCTCTGAAAACTGCTGTTCGCATTTATCTTTTCCTCACGTTTGCTAAACTCCATCGTTGCGCCATTAACGCTCACCGCGCTGATTTCGGCACTCGAATTTATCCGCAAAGACAAAGTTGATGCCGCGCCGCTTGAAACATTTTTCAAACTCAAAATAACTTTAACCGTCAAGTTTCTATCCGCTTCCGTCGGCGGCAAACTCGCCGTGATGTTGTATTTCTGCACCTGCCACGTTATCGAAGCGCGGCTGTCATCTTGCGCGAAAACGCTAGAAGTAAAAAATAAAAAAATAAAAATTATTGCTGATTGAAAAAATTTCATGTCTATTAAAAAGGAAACTTCAAACCCATTTCACGAATCTTCAAAAGTGCTTCGGCATTTCCCAAAGCGTCATCAACGGGATTATGTGTGTGCTTTGTTTGTCGAAACTTTTTCCATTTCGACGCGGCAAAAAAGTCTTTTTCCAAACCCGAATATAAATCGCCGATGCGTCTGCCGCTGAAACCGAACGGATTACCGCCCGTAAAATAATGAAAATAATAATTTATCCATTGCCAATCAAAAGCGAGATTGTCGGAAATAAAAATCGCACTACCGTTGATGTTTTCCTTAATCCAATCCTTAAATTGAAGCATCACGACTTGCGGTTCATCAAACGTCAGATGTTCTTCGCGGCTAAAACCGCTAATTGCCAACGCTTCCGCGACAAATTCATCCGAAATCGGTTTTGTTCTGCCATAAAAAGTCTTCGACAAACTAGGTTCGACAACCACCGCGCCAAAACAAACCATCGAATACTTATGCGGAATCGCGCCGTCCGCTTCAATATCTACAACCACTAACGACATAATTTAACTCAATGCAAATTCAGTATATTGACGCATTTCGGGCGGATGAAATTCAAGCACGATGTCTTTCGCCAAAACACCTTTTTCCATCAGCAGAGTGGCGATTCCTTCTTCCGTCCAATCTTCTTCGATATAAACTTTGCCATCGTGAACACGCGCAAAAAATCTCTGATAGCTTTGTCTTTCGCCATTTTCCCAACCAAATGCTTGCCAAGCGAACACACCGTTTTCATCATCGGCAATTAAAATCTCCGCAAGTTTTGAAGTCGGCTTGACCAAATTAATTTTCTCCGTCAAAATTTCGCGTAAAAGTTTCCCATAATCTAATTTTTTATCCATTGTGTAACTTCCTCCTTACCAACATCTACGACAATCAGCGAAACATTTTCTTCTTTAATGACAAATTGTATCGCTTTTTTGACGAAAAAACGATTAAAAATCACACTGCTGACAGCGAGAAAAAGCGGACGTTCAGGTTCGAGTTTCAATAACAATCGGCGATATAAACGATATTGTCCAAGTGCAGTTTCAAATTCGCTAATATTCGACGGGCGCAAAAAACTTTTAATTTCAACCGCAATTTTCTCGCCGTCCATTTCCGCCGCAATCGTTCTTTCGCCTGCTAAATCAGCTTGCACAGTTATATCTTCAAACTGAATAATCAACGGGTCGTGAGTTATCGTCCAACCATCTTTAACCAAAGCATTTTTGACCGCATTATGAATTTTGTCGAGTCTTGCCATTATTGATTTACTAACTCGTGAATTGCTTTTAATTTTGTCAAAAGTTTTTCCAATCTATTTAAAGGTAATTGATTAGGACCGTCGGAAGGCGCAACTTTCGGATTGTCGTGAACTTCCATAAAAACCGCGTCCACGCCGCAAGCGACACCGGCACGAGCAAAATGTTC
Source organism: Acidobacteriota bacterium (assembly GCA_031418635.1). Taxonomy (GTDB): domain Bacteria; phylum Acidobacteriota; class Blastocatellia; order Pyrinomonadales; family Pyrinomonadaceae. The sequence continues at coordinate 4,594 of JANOXW010000810.1, read as the reverse complement.
GATGTATTCGGCTTGTCCGTCAGTTGCCTTGCCGAGTCCGCCCGGAAGTTGGAGCGAATGCGTTACGTCAAAAACGACCGGCACACCGAAACTTCTCATAATCGGGAAACTTCTCAAATCTACGACCAAATTATTATAGCCGAAACTCGCGCCGCGTTCAGTTAGAAGCAGTTTCTCGCAACCGGCATTTTGCATTTTCTCGACAATATTTTTCGCATCCCAAGGTGCAAGAAATTGTCCTTTTTTAACATTCACGGCTTTACCGGACTTTGCCGACGCAACCAACAAATCAGTCTGACGGCAAAGAAACGCCGGAATCTGAATCATATCCGCAATCTCCGCAACTTTTTCAACCTGCCAAGTTTCGTGAACATCCGTAATCACCGGAACACCGATTTCCGCTTTAACCTGCGCCAAAACTTCCAACCCGAATTCCATCCCGCCGCCGCGAAAACTCTCAATCGAACTGCGATTCGCTTTATCAAACGAAGATTTATAAACAAAATCCACGCCCACCACTTTACAAATATCGTTAATTTCCTGCGCCATAAAAAGCGCGTGCTGTTCATTTTCAACAACGCACGGACCCAAAATAAAAGCTAAACGCCCGTCGCCGAAAGTTACATTTTCTACTTTAAATGATTTCATTTCATTCATTTCTTTTGTAATACTCTACAACATTTTTTTTGTTTAGATACCACCAACAGACTACCAACCAAAAGACCGGATTTAATGAAATATCAACAAATAGTCTAAAATTTTGAGTATTCTCACTAAACGAAACATACGTAATTACAGTAAAAATTGTCCATAAAACATTTAGCGAAACTATTGCCAAAAGTGAAATTCGCCCCTCATTCTCACCCAAATATGCCCAAACGGCGGCTCCCGCAACGAGTACGTTTCTTCCTATCATAATAATTGCAATTAAAAGCGGAATTTCATTTTCACCTTCACGAATTGCGTTAAAATCAGTAGTGAGTTGGAATACTCCAAAGCGAAGAAATACACAAATAGTCAAAATATAAACGCCGACCGGCTTTTGAATTCGGATTTTTTGAATGCTCTCCATTTCTTAGTTAAGTTATTTGTTTATAATATTGGACAACTTCTTTCGAAGTTAAATACCACCAACAAAATCCTAAAACCAATCCGGGTCGAATGAGGGTTGGCAACGGTTTAAGAAACTCAAGATTTTTTGAGTCATTGTATGAAATTGCCAAAATCACAAGATAAAGCCACCACAAAAAATTGAGTGTAACAAAAATCAATAATGCAATTCTCGACCAATTATCTCCGACAGTTGCCCAAACTGCCGAAGCAATTGTAAATATACAAAGAAATAAAGGGATAAAAACCATCATAAATGGTAAATCTTCCTTTATATTTTGAAATTCAATCCAATATCTAAATAATTGAAACAAGCCAAGAATGATGATTACCGCAATTGACACAACATAAATACCAACCGGTTTTTGGATTCGTTTTTTCCATTCATTTTCCATACTTTTGGAATTCTCATCTAATCTTTCGGCTGATACCAACCGACTTTTACCCAATCTTTTCTCGTTCTGACCGCCAAATAGTTATTCAACTGTAAAGCCACAACAGTAGCTTTGCCAATAACGGTTTTTCCGATTATCTCAATGCCGTCTGCGCTAAACTCGAAATGTTCTTTCCAGATTTGGGTTCGCGGGTTAAACAGTCTGATTTTTTCTTTTGTTTTCGGGTCAATGCCGTAAATTTGCTTTCCCTTGAAACGATTGCACAGCGGACAAGCCAACCACAGATTTTCTTCAATCGTTTCGCCACCGCGACTTTTGGCAATAATATGTTCAATTTCAAGCAGCGCATAAACGCGAAGTTGTTCGCTCAAACAATAGCCACAACGATTTCGCTCCTGTTCGATGATTTTAGCTTTCAAACTTTTCGAGACATTGCCCATTACAAATCGTCAATCGTTTTCATCAAACCGCGCAAAAATGCCTCGTAAATTCCTTGCGCCTTTTGCAGAGTTCCCATCTGATAAACCATCATCAGCGAATCAAGCTCGTTTCTTTCTTTCTGAGTTATCTGCTCGTTTTGATTTATGTAAAGCAATCGGCTCATTCTGTTCGATTGCTTTTTCGGCATCATCAAACGCGCAACCGCCAAAACCTCTTCATCGGAACAATCCGCCAAAGGTCGTTCAAGTTCATTTTCTTTTTCGGAGTTGGCATCAGAATAATCCTGCATTTCACGCAAAACAGCTTGTTGAAAAATCTTATCAACGCTTTTCTTTTCGCGCTTCGCAAGTTGTGAAACGTCTTGAAAAATTTGTTTCGGAATATCTATCGTAACTTCCATAAATTTTCTCCCAAAATACAAACACAGATTAGCACAATTTTGTGAAATTTTTTATCTGTGTTCGTCTATGATTTCAAATTATTCTTCACCCACAATCGCGGCACGTTCGGGCATTTCAATTTGTTTGTCGCTGGTTACATCGTCTTTGAGATTTTCGCTGTTCAGACGATTTTGCCAGGCGGCTTTAACGAATGAAACAAAAAGTGGATGCGCGTTCAAAGGCTTTGATTTGTATTCGGGATGAAATTGACAGGCGACAAAATACGGATGCGTTTCACGCGGAAGTTCAACCATCTCGACAAATTTTCCGTCGGGCGAAATTCCGCTGAAAATTAAACCTTCTTTTTCTAAATGAGCGCGAAATTCGGGGTTGAATTCGTAACGATGGCGGTGTCTTTCGCTGATTTCTTCCGCGCCGTGATAAATTTCGCGGACGAGCGAATTTTCCTTTAATTTACAAGCGCATGCCCCAAGCCGCATTGTTCCGCCGAATTCTTCCGTGTTCACCAAATCACGCAGTTTAAAGATTATCGGGAAAGGTGTTTCGGCGTTGAATTCGGTTGAATCGGCATCGCGCAAACCGCAGACGTTTCGCGCAAATTCGATGCAAGCCGTCTGCATTCCTAAACAGATTCCAAAATACGGCGTGCCTGATTTGCGGGCGTATTTGATGGCGCGAATCATTCCCGAAATACCACGTTTGCCAAAACCGCCCGGAACTAAAATCGCGTCGTAGTCTTGCAAATCGGTTTCGTAATCGTCTTTCATCAAATTTTCCGATTCCAGCCAATCAACATTGACGCGCATATTATTCGCCACACCTGCATGAGTCAATGCTTCGTGCAAAGATTTATAGGAATCTTCGAGTTCGACATATTTGCCGACAATTGCAATTTTTACATCGCCGTTGCTTGGTTCTTTGACCGTCGCCACGAGTTCGCGCCAATTCTTCAAATCGGCGTGTGGAAAATTATCTTTCAAATGCAGAGATTCGACGATCAACTCGTCGAGTTCCTGTTCGTGAAACGCCAACGGAACTTCGTAAATCGTTTTCACATCTAACGCAGAAATAACGGCGTGTTCGCGCACATTACAAAAAAGCGCGATTTTGCGCCGCAAATCAAGCGACAACGGACGCTCCGAACGGCACAATAAAATATCAGGCGCAATCCCGATTTGCCTCAGTTCTTTGACCGAATGTTGCGTCGGTTTGGTCTTTAATTCGCCCGCCGCCGCGATATACGGAACGAGCGTAACGTGAACAAAAATCGCGTTATTGCGCCCTTCTTCATTGCCGATTTGCCGAATTGCTTCCATAAACGGCAACGACTCGATGTCGCCGACCGTGCCGCCAATTTCAACGATTAAAACATCAGGACTATCTTTTTCGGCAACCACTCGAACAGCTGCCTTGATTTCATCGGTAATGTGCGGAATAACTTGAATAGTTTTCCCCAAATGATCGCCGCGCCGTTCTTTTTCGATAACCGAAAGATAAATTCGCCCGCTTGTCCAATTATTCGCCTTCGTCAATTTGGCATTGGTAAATCTTTCATAGTGTCCCAAATCCAAATCGGTTTCCGCGCCGTCGTCCGTTACAAAAACCTCACCGTGCTGAAACGGCGACATCGTTCCCGGATCAACATTTATATAAGGATCGAGTTTCATCATTTGAACGCGCATTCCCCGCGCCTCCAAAAGACAGCCAATCGAACTCGCCGCCAAACCTTTGCCCAAACTCGAAACCACACCGCCCGTTACGAAAATATATTTTGTCATTTGTCTTTCGTCCTTTGTCCTTAGTTTTTTAACTTTCGCCTTTTTCCTCAAAAATGAAAAGCCAATTGTTTATCTTCGATTATTTTGTTTTCCTGTAAATCCGCCTGACATTCCTTGATACAATTTGCAATGTATTCTGCCAATTTAACTGGAACAGCATTGCCAATCATTTGTTCCAAATCCGATTTATTGCCGAAAAATTTGAAGTCTTTCGGAAAAGTTTGAATGTAACTTCTTTCAATCGTCGTCAGCGGTCTGACTTTCCCGTTCGGCTCACACGCATCGCCCGAATGTTTGATGTATGTTTTAGGAATCGGACGATTAACGCCGCGAACAGTCGGACTCGGTTCGTGAATGCTAAAAATCCCGCGCCGTTTATATGAGCGCGGATGCCGATAATAAAATTCCGTGTCCAACTCCGCGCCCAAATGTTCAAAAACCGTCATCGGGCGCGATGCTTGATTTCTTT
>JANOXW010000809.1:0-2617 GCA_031418635.1 Acidobacteriota bacterium | reverse complement strand
CCTTGATAGACAAAACCCGTGTAAGCCTGAAGCAAACACGCGCCCGAAGCGATTTTTTCAAACGCATCTTCGGCGGTGAAAATTCCGCCAACACCGATGATTGGCAACTTTCCTTTGGAGTATTTATAGATTTGTTTGATTATTTCATTAGATTTTTTCTGCACAGGTTTTCCGCTTAAACCGCCGATTTCATCAATTTTGGTTTTTAGATTTTCTCTTGAAATCGTCGTATTCGTCGCAATAATTCCCGATAAATCAAGCTGCAAAGCGATGTCAACAATCGTTTCAATTTCGGCTTCATTTAAATCAGGTGCGATTTTAACAAGTAAAGGTTTTGTTGAAAGCTCTTTATTTCGCTTCTGCAATTCACCCAACAATTCTTCCAAAGCATCTGCTTTTTGCAATTCGCGTAAATTCGGCGTGTTCGGCGAAGAAACATTGACGGCAATATAATCGGCAACCTCAACAGCCAAATCAAAACTCGCTAAATAATTTTCAATCGCTTCTTTATTCGGAACGTCTTTATTTTTCCCGATATTCACGCCCAAGACGCAATTCGGATTTAATTTTTTCAATCTTTCGACGATTTTTGCCGCGCCTTCATTATTAAATCCGAGCCGATTTATCAACGCTTTATCTTCGGGAAGCCGAAAAAGTCTGGGCTTTTCGTTCCCCTTTTGCGGATTAAATGTAACCGTTCCGACTTCGACAAATCCGAAACCAAGCGCGGCTAATTGATTCACGACAACGCCATTTTTATCGAAACCAGCGGCAATTCCCAAAGGATTTTTAAAAGTTAAGCCGAATCTTTTGAGTTCGCCAAACGATTCGCTTGAAGCAAGTCGTTTAGCTGTAAAATCTTGTGCAAACTTTGTCGAAAGTCCAATTTTTAAGGCTTCGATGCCGAATTCGTGCGCCGTTTCAGGCGAAATATTGAAAAGAATCGGACGAATAATAGATTGGTAAAAAGACATTCGTATAAACTAATTTATGTCTTGCGCTTAAGGACAAAGGTAGAACAGACTGTTAGTCTGTTCGCCGACCGAGAACAGATTAACAGTCTGTTCTACCTAGTCAAATAAGACATTTATGCGGGAAATTCCACTAAATCGTAAAGTTCGGTCAGGGGAATTTCACACTCAATCGAAGCAACTCTCAAAACATTTTCTAGTCCTTCGATTTCCGTCTTTTCCCATTCGCCATTGGATTGTTTCTGAAAATGTTCAATCGTCGGATTGTTTTGTGAAATTAAAATGTAATCGGTCAGACTTTCGATACCGTTGACGTAACGCAGAAATTTTTCGCCGCGGTCATAACTTTCAGTCGAAGGCGAAAGAACTTCAAAAATCACGGTCGGATTTGTCAAAACATCGCCTTTTTTATCGTGATATTTTGGCTGACTGCAAACAATCGCCAAATCAGGATACGAATATAAATCTTTTTCGTTGGTCGCAACTTTCATATTCGGCGAAAATCCGCGACAGCGTTTGCCGCGCAGTTGATTCCCGGTTATCGCATAAAGATTAAAACAAATCGTGCTGTGGCGCGGACTTTCGCCCGCCATTGCATACACATTGCCGTCAAGAAATTCGTGTCTTTCGGGCGCGTTTCGTTCATAATCCAAATAATCGGCGACGGTAAAAATAGGATGTCTTTGGGCTAATGCCATATCTTCAAAACCTTCTTTGGTCGTTTATATCTTAATTTAAAAGCGGAAAAACTTGAAACTTTGCGCCTTGAAACTTTGAACTTTGAACTTTCCAATGTTACGCTTTTGCCTAAAGCTATGGCAGATGAATACGGATTAGTCGAAAAATCAAAAATTATGGACTCGGCGCGAATGAAACGCGCATTGTCGAGATTAGCGTCGGAAATTGTTGAAGAAAATCACGGTGCAAAGGATTTATACATCGTCGGCATTCGTCGGCGCGGTGTGCCTTTGGCGGAAAAAATCGTTGCAAAAATCGAACAACTCGAAGGCGAAAAACCGCTTTACGGCATTATTGACATCACGCTTTACCGCGACGATTTATCAACCGTTGGCGCAAACCCGATTGTCAATCGCACGGAATTAACCGCCGACATCGAAAATAAAAAAATTATTTTGGTTGACGACGTGCTTTATACAGGCAGAACAATTCGCGCCGCGCTTGACCAACTAATGGATTTTGGTCGCCCGAATCGCGTTCAGCTTGCAGTTTTGATTGATCGCGGCAAGGAACACCGCGAACTGCCGATTCAGGCAGATTACATCGGCAAAACAGTCCCGACGAAAAGAAGCGAAATTGTCAAAGTAATGCTCAAAGAATATGACAGCGAAGAAGCCGTTTGGATTTACGAGAAACCAGCCGAATAGTTTTTTCAAGCAAGGTTTGATGCCTTTCTTTTTTTGCAATTAAATTATGGACAAACCGTTTCGCCGCCGAGATTTACTTGGAATTCGCAAACTTTCCGCCGAAGAGATTGTCGGAATTTTGAATACTGCCGAAAATTTTCGCGAGATAAATCAGCGTGAAATCAAAAAAGTTCCGACGCTTCGCGGAAAGACGATTATCAATCTTTTTTTCGAGAATTCGACGCGCACACGGACGAGTTTTGAACTCGCCGCCAAACGTCT
>JANOXW010000808.1:0-6555 GCA_031418635.1 Acidobacteriota bacterium | reverse complement strand
TTTGCTGTCTTTGCCTAAACGCTGATGCTCCATCGCTAAAAAATGTCGTCGCTGTTTTTCCGGCAAACTTCGATAAAAATTTACTTGCTTCTCTAAAAAATCAGCTTCATAATACTCTTTTTTTACTCTCATTCTCTTTTTATGCAATATTTATTTATTTCATCACTTTATTTCGGACTTGTTACTAAGTGGTAAATGGTAAGTGCTGAGTTTAAATATCAGGACTTACCACTTACCACTTGGCATTTACCACTTTAAATGTGTTATAGTTTTTTTACGGCGAAAGATATTTTCTGCAAAGTTTGTTACCGAACGCCATAATAATTGAGCCAACATTTGAATATACGGGAAACTGATGCTGCGATTCAGTGCAATCTTTCACAGTTAAAGAGTTGCCGGAGAATTCGGCTTTGCTTTCTTTTGAAAGCAGTAGGTTACCCACCTGTAACATCAGGTTCAATTCAATCGTTTGGAACGGCTTTTGCGGTTCTCTTTCGCCAATAATTTCTTAGTCCAAAGTCTAAAGTCCAATGTCCAAAGTCAATGTATAAAACCAGACTTTGGACATTGGACTTTGGGCTTTAGACCTACAGATTATGAACATTTTAATGATAGCGGATGTTGTGGCGCGTCCGGGCAGACACGCTGTTTTGGAAAATATCCAAGCCATTCGCAAACAATACAGCATTGATATTGCGACGATGAACGCCGAAAACGTGGCGGGCGGTTTTTCGATTACGTCGTCGCTTGCCGACCAACTCTTTGCCAGCGGCATTGATTTGATGACATCGGGCAATCATATCTTTGACAAGCACGAGATAATTCCGTATCTCGAAAAAAATCCGCGATTGCTGCGTCCTGCCAATTATCCGTGTGGAACGCCCGGCAGTGGTTTGTTTGTCGGCGAAATTAACGGTTATAAAATCGCGGTTCTCAATCTTCTCGGCAGAGTTTTTATGCCGCCGAATGTTGATGATCCGTTTCGCGTGGCGGATGAAGCGATAAATTCCGTGCCGGACGATGTAAAAATTCGTTTGGTTGATATGCACTGCGAAGCGACGAGTGAAAAATGCGCGATGGGATGGTTTTTAGCGGGCAGAGTTTCGGCTGTCGTTGGTTCGCACACACATATTCAGACGGCGGACGAGCGAATTTTGGACGGCGGCACGGCTTATATCACCGATATTGGAATGACGGGAAGCTATTCCGGTGCCATCGGGATGGACAAAGACCACGTTATTGCCCGATTCACTAAATTTCCCGCCCGACGCGCCGATCATTCTAAAGGCGACATTTGGATTTGCGCCGTTGTCATCGAAATTGACGACAAAACAGGCAAAGCAACCAAAATCACACGGCTTAAAACAGTTATCAGTTAGCAGTTATCAGTTATCAGAAAACCTATAACTGTTGACTGCTAACTGATAACCTATAACTGTTGACTGCTAACTGTTGACTGCTAACTGTTTAATAACATCTTTGCAGACGTGGAGTTTTGCCACGTTCTAATGTGTAATTGCCGATTTCTTCGCCGCTTTCGGCGTAAGTAATCTTGATTGACATTTTATTGCCGGAGATTTTGCCTTTATATTTGGCGGGTTGACGATTTGGTTCAACGCCTTCGCGGATTGGACCTGGTTTGTGGCGAATGTGAACGCCGTTAGCGGTGAAATTTCCTTGCTCATTAACTTTTAATTGCTCATTTATTTCACCTTCGGCGCAGACATATTCGATTTTGACCGCATCTTTTTCGACGTGCAAGATAATATCCGTCGTTCCCCAATCGCTTTCAGGAACGGCAACGAGTTTATTTTGATTCATATTGTCATTTTTTCCTTGCTCGACGGTTTCCGGCTTGCGACTAGCGCACTGCGGCGGCGAACTGTTCTGAAAATACGCCAAATGAATCGGCAAAGATTCCATCGGCGTAATCAAAAGTGCGATAAACACCGTCAAAATATAAAAATTAGGCTTTCGATAAATTTTGTTTCGCTTCATATTTTCACCTCAAGCTATTATACACATTCACAAAGCTAAGCCTGACACAATCTTTACGAGATTCGTGTCAGGCGCGATGGTGAATGAACAAATTTATTACGGATTAACGGTAACATAGACCGGATCGGACGGTTGACCGATGACTTCGTTTTTTTTGGTGAGCAGGGCGCGGACTTGCAAGCGTTCGGGTTGTCCGGGCGTGGTTGGCTGAATCGTAACCTTGAGCGGCGACGACGTGCCGAAACCGGCATCTGACCAAGTTTCCGAATCCATTCGCCTGATTTGCACCTTGAAACCGTCCATTTTCATCCGCATCACGAATGCGTCGAATTTATAACTTTCAAACAACGGCGTGGCTTTGATGGTCGGTTTCAGCGTATTCGGATCGGGCGGTGTCGGTTGCGCCGGATTGATGCCGAGCATCGCGCCGACTTCGGTAGTAAAGTTATCTGCCAACCTGATTCTATCAACCAAATCGCTCAATCGCTCAAACATTCCCGTCGGTATCTCAACCGGCAGCGTCAACACCGGAACAGCCGGAAAATCAGGCATCGGATCGCCGACTTTATGTTCGGTAATGATAATCCGATACTGTCGCACGGCTTCATTAAACGCCTCCATCTCGACACTCGTATTACCCAAAAACTGCATCACCGCATTATCATTTATAACTGAGGTAACGTCAGCCGCATCAAAGCCCAAATCGGTTGCCAACAAAGCAAATTGCTTGTTAAAATTGGCATACCACAAAACACGCGCCGCCATATTGGTCGGAAACCAAGTAGGATTAGGTATCATTTTTTTATTTTCTCCTGTGAACTGAAAGATTTAAGATAAGTCGCCACGAGTATATTTCATAACTAAATATTTAACAACAAATATTTTTGTAATGACAGGCTTCATTAACTTATTGAGAGTCATCGTTTAAATAATGAATGCCTTCATTTTGATAATTAACGCTTTCATTTTGATAATGAAGCTCTTCATTTAAACAATCAACGCCTTCATTTTGGCAATGAACGCCTTCATTTTGATAATCAACGCCTTCGTTTAAACAATCAATGCCTTCATTAATCAACCGAAGGCTGTCAAATGTGAATGAATATCTATCATATATTGAATTCCACCCAACAATCATCGGCACTTTGACACCAATCATCAAATATCTCGCAAATTTATCCAAATCAAACGCGATAAAAACCGTCGCGTTGCGCTATTTCAAACAAATGCTTGGCTGAACGTAATGTTAAATAATTCTTACATTAAATCGGATTGTTCAAAAAATTCTTTACTTTAATTAAATATTCGGCTTATACTGCCTTATCATCTAGTTTCCGTCATCTTTATCAATAATTTTACAGACCAAACATCTACCAATGTTTAAGCAAGGAGAACTTTCATGAAAAACTTTAGCAACTATATCTCGTCAACCAATCGAAACAATCTCAGATTGTTTATTTCATTATCAATCATCGCGTTCATTGCCATCACAGGCTTGCTTGTCTGGCAAACCACCGCGCAAATGCAAACCGCCGAACAATTTTCAGCCAACGGTGTTCCAACGCCAACGCCGTTAAATTTAACCGTTACCAGAAACGATGATCGTAATGCCACTTGTGTAACCGGCGATTGCTCGTTACGCGAAGCCATCAGCGCAGCAGATGCTTCAGGCGGAAACGATACGATTAACTTTGCGTCGAATTTAACAACTATCAACTTGGCTGGTTCACTTTTCATCAACAATACCGGAACATTAACTATCAATGGACTCGGTGCAAATGTTTTAACAATTAACGGCAATGGAAATCGCATATTTTTCACCACCGATGCAACTGTGAATATTTCAGGATTGACTTTAACGGGCGGCACCGGAATTGGCGCGGCAATTTTTGCTCGAAGAGGTTCGCTAACGCTTGATCGGATGAACATTACAGGCAACCAAGCACTCATAGATCATAACGGCGGCGGTGTGTTTTATGAAAACGGAATACATAAAATCAGCAATTCGACCTTTTCTGCAAATACGGCATTTAATGGTGGCGGCATTTTCAATAGCGGCGGTACATTGACAGTAATCAACACGACTATTTCAGGTAACACAGCTAATAGAGATGGCGGTGGCGCAGTTTTTGGTAATGCAACTTTGCGAAATGTAACCGTTACAAATAATACGGCAGCGTATGGCGGCGGTATTTCAACTTTCGCCGGCATACTTGATTTCGGTAATACGATTGTAGCGGGTAATACGTCAACAACTAATTCAGGTCCTGAAATTTCAACAACTAATACAGTAATATCGTCAGGTGGTAATTTAGTCGGAGATTCGCCCGGTGATTCGACAAATGTAAGTAATCGGATTACTACTGGTGTTCCAATAAATTATCAACCAACCGACATTCGGGATGTCAATCCACTCTTCGGAACACTACAAAATAACGGCGGAACAACCCCGACATTTGCCTTACTCACAGGAAGTCCGGCGATTGATAGCGGACTCAATACTTTGGCAGTTGATCCGAATGGTAATACGCCACTTAGTTTTGACCAACGCGGAACAGGTTTCACACGCATAGCCGACGGCAACAACGATAACACAGCAACAGTTGACATCGGCGCGTATGAAGTTCAAACGATGCCGACGCTTGGGAATTATCCGAACACAACCGTAACAATCGGCGCAAACACGACTATTACGCCAAATGTTGCACCGACTAATACGACGCGCATCAATGTTTCAACTAACACCAATTTCAAAGGAACTTTTGTCGCAAATTTAACCACCGGAGTAATTCGCGTAACCAATGCACATCCGGCAGGAACATACACCGTAACGGTCAAAGCATTTAATGCTAGCGGAATGACAACCAAGACATTCACGCTGACAGTTGGCAACGGAACAATTTGCAATGGCACGGTTCAGTTCATTACCAAACCTGATGTTAATGCTGGTGGAACTCCGGTTAGCGTCGCAATAGGCGATTTTAATAATGATGGCAATCAGGATTTAGCATCCGCTAATCAAAGTTCAAATAATGTGTCTATTCGTTTCGGAAATGGTTTAGGTGATTTTACAGGCTCTACCAATGTTATTGTTGATAATAGTCCTCGATCCGTTGTAATAAGTGATTTTAATAACGATGGCAATCAAGATTTTGCTACGACTAATTTTAACACGAACAATGTATCTGTTCGTTTAGGAGATGGTTCAGGAAACTTTAGTAATGCTCCTAATGTTATTGTCGGCACAAGTCCTGTCGGCATTGCAGTCGGAGATTTTAATAACGACGGTAATAAAGATTTGGCGATTGCCAACTTTAACTTTAATACCGTATCAATTCGATTGGGTGATGGTGCAGGCAATTTTAACGGCACAAACGAAATCGGCGTTGGCATTGTACCTTTGTCTATCGCAATTGGTGATTTTAATAATGACGGCAATCAAGATTTCGTAACAGCCAACCTTAATGCTCGCACAATATCTATTCGGTTAGGCGATGGTCTAGGTGGATTCAGCGGAACTACTAATACTAATATTGGTAGTTTGGTTAATAGTGTTGCTATAGGAGATTTTAATAATGACCTTAATCAAGATTTAGCTCTTGTCACTATACCTTCAAATTTAGTGAATATTCGACTGGGAGACGGATTTGGTAATTTTAACAATGCCGGAGATGTCAGTATCGGTGCTAACCCTAGTAGTTTAGCGATAAGCGATTTCAATAATGATGGTAATCAAGATTTTGCAACTACCAACGGAGCCATCCCTGACACGGTATCCATTCGTTTTGGAAATGGTTTAGGTGGTTTTAATGGCACCGGAGATGTAAATGTTGACTCAAGTCCCTTTAATATTGCTATAGGAGATTTCAACAACGATGGTAAGCAAGATTTTGTTACTGCCAACAGAGGCGCGAACAACCTATCTATTCGTTTAAGCACCTGTGTAACAACTCCGACTCCAGGTAATGTTTGCACTCCAAGCACGACTGTTACCGAAGGCGATTTGTTTCCGGGTGGAATTGTTTCCTTTGGTGTTACAAGCGGTGCAGGTTCGGTTACGGTTGATCACGTCAATGCCGGAACTGGCTTGCAATCACTAACGGTGGTTGGAGTGCCGGTCAATGCGATTGTCAATATCCCGGCATTTACACCGGGAACGACTGCTCCGGTAGTGGTAACATTTACACCGATCAATCCGGGACTGGCAGTTGATTTCACATTGAGAGCAGCCAGCACCTTCCACGCCGCGAATATTCGGGCAAGATGTGCCGAAGTTTGCACACCTTCAACAACCGTTACCGAAGGAGATTTGTTTCCGGGTGGAATTGTTTCGTTTGGTATCACGAGTGGACCAGGATCGGTAACAGTGGATCACGTCAACGCCGGAACAGGCTTACAATCATTAACAGTGATTGGAACACCAATCAATGCGGTGGTGAACATTCCGGCATTTACAGCAGGAACAACACTGCCGATAGTGGTTACGTTCACACCGATTAACCCGAATCAGGCGGTAGATTTTACATTACGAGCGGCAAGCAGTTTCCACGCGGCGAA
>JANOXW010000807.1:0-6277 GCA_031418635.1 Acidobacteriota bacterium | reverse complement strand
GTATTGAATCGGAATTTTTATTTTTCCTTATTTCCGTAGCAGAGCTACGGGGAATTAAACCTATAAGGAACGATTAAAAATTACTCAAAAAGCAAGAAACAAAGAACAAAGAACTAATTAAAATGCCATTACTTGACTTTGAAAAAGAAATACCTGAAACCGGTGGTTTGCGACTTGTAGCGGACAACAAAGAACCGCATCAGTTTCCGATAATCGAAAAACAATTTGTCAACTTTATGTTTTTGCGTGTCAATCCCGATTGGCGCAAACTCGACAGCGAAGCCAAGCGCATTTTCAAAAGCGAATTTCAGAATGTTTTCGCGCAATACAACGAAGATATGTTGTTGTTTAGCTATTCACTCGTTGGCTTCGATTCAAAAGCAGATTTGATGTTTTGGCGCATCGGCAATTCGTTGGATTTAATTCAAGATATGACCGCCAAACTTTATCGCACAAATCTTGGCAGTTTTCTCGAAACAACAGACAATTATCTGTCGGTTACAAAAAAACGAATGTTTATTTCGTTGGTCGAAAACTCGAATCTCGAAGACCGTTTTCACATCGTCGCGGGCGAAAAAAAATATCATTTCGTTTATCCGTGCGCCAAACACAGCGATTGGTATGCAAAATCAGGCGATGAGCGCGATTTATTGGTCGAAGAAAATTTTATGGTCGGCAAAAAGTTCGAGAATATAAAAATCCATCTGACGCACGCTTTCGGCTTTAGCGAACAGGAATTTATCATCTCGTTTGAAACCGACGAACCAAAAGATTTTCTCGCATTAGCAGAAGAATTAAGGCAAACGCCCGCGAGTAAATTCACTTTGCGCGGAATGCCCGTCTATACTTGTCGGCAAAGACCTTTGATGGAATGTCTGGACGCACTCGGATAATCCAAAGTCTAAAGTCCAAAGTCCAAAGTCGAAGACATATTGGCTTGAAACTTTGGACTTTGGACTTTAGACTTTGGACTTATGTTGTTTGCCCGAAAATTTATCATCAGCGGATTTGTGCAAGGCGTTGGCTTTCGGTATTTCGCACAACGCGCCGCCGCCCGACATCAAGTTGTCGGTTATGTCAAAAATTTGCCCGACGGCAGAGTTGAAGCCTACGCCGAAGGCACGGAAAAAGCCGTTACGGGTTTTATGCACGATTTAACTGCTGGTCCGACTTATTCAGAAGTTGCCGACATCGAGGAAATCGTTCTTGAACCAACCAATCTTTATCCGGCATTTAGAATTGAAAAATAGCAAATCAATTACGAATTTCAAATTACGAATTACGGCAGGGGGTTTCTCGTAATTCGCAATTGTCAATATATGGAAAACTTAAAAAAACTAATCAGAGAAGTGCCTGATTTTCCGAAAGAAGGCATCAATTTTTACGACATTACAACGCTTTTGAAAGACGCGGATGGCTTAAAACAAACGATTGACGCGCTTGCCGCCGAATACAAAGGCGAAAAGATTGACACGGTTATCGGTGTCGAATCGCGCGGCTTTATCTTCGCCGCGCCGCTTGCCTATCATCTCGGCGCAGGTTTTGTCCCCGTTCGCAAACCGAAAAAATTGCCCGCCGAAAAAGTTTCGGTTTCGTATGATTTGGAATACGGACAAGACACACTCGAAATGCACAAAGACGCGGTTGGCGAAGGGCATCGCGTTTTGATTGTGGACGATTTGCTGGCAACCGGCGGAACTGCCAAAGCCGTCGTTGATTTGGTCGAAGGTTTGGGCGGAGAAATCGTCGGATTATTGTTCGTCGTCGAACTTGATTTTCTAAAAGGACGCGAAAAATTCAACGGCTACGACGTGCGTTCTCTAATCAACTACGATTCCTAAACGCTTGACAATCCGCAATCCAAAATCCAAAATCCAAAATGGATGCGCTCCCGTAGCTCAGTTGGATAGAGCGTTCGCCTCCTAAGCGAAAGGTCGCAAGTTCAATTCTTGCCGGGAGCATTTTTTTCAGCAAGCAAACATCCAGCCAAGTTGTTTTCCATTGCAAAAAAAATTTAACCTCGCGTCAAAAGATAGAACCAAACTTAGATAAAGGAGAATTTTTTCAAATGGGAAATACGGAACGCGAAAAAGCCCGCCGGATAATGGCGCGAATCGCTCGTGAAATGAATCGGGCGCATTATGTTCACGGCGCAAAAGGAGCGCGTCCAGGTCAAAAAGACGGCGCACCGATTCGCCCTAATTCGGTAACGCTTGAAATGATTACCGACCCGAACAATCCGAGTTTTTTTGCCGCTACTTGCACACCTAGCTTTAAAAAAGACAGCGAAGGAAACGAGATTTTAGTGAACGGCAAACCGGTTGGAGACAAGCACGTTTGCGCCGGAATTTATCTTGGCATGGGCGGCACGATAGCATCTCCGACAGATAAAATTATGATTGATTATCTGAAAAGCCAAGAATTGTCCGACACCGCGAAATGCTGGACTAAAGCCGGATTAACTCCGCGCCGAATTCAAGGTAGCAGAGAAAAAAACAATTCAATTGTGTGGGGCGAAAGTTGCGACGGTTGGCGGCATTTCGATTGTATCGGGTTAGTCGAATACAGTTTGCAATTTGTCTATGCCCGAGGAACGGTTGGCGGAGAGATTTGGCAATTCGCTTCGCCGAACAATGTTCTTGGGGCGAAACATATCACCGACACTAACGATGTTATGGAAGGCGACCTTGTTTCTAAATTTGATGATGGAAAGTATCATCATATCGGTATTATTTATTTTGATAACGGGCAGTCGAAAATTGCTCAGGCAAATGAAACGAGCGTTGGCGTAACCATTAAAGATGTTTATGACTCGGCTTCTTGGAGCGGCGGCAGATGGCGTTTGCCCGACTCGCTTCTCAAACCCGACAGCGAAGTCTCCGAAGAAATTCCGAGTAACGGTTGGCAATCAAGCACTCAAATTAAGTTTAAGATTGTATAGATAAATGTAATTCAGCGATGATCAAAAAAATAATTTGAAATTTCTGGAAAGAAATTGGCAATAACCCTTTCTATAAATAACGGAAGAAAACGGTGGTCAAGCGCAGTGGCAGGCATTATGGCTTTCCTAACTCGTCCGTTAGGTCTATTCACAATATCCGATATGAATCTTGATCCGCATTTGTCCTAGCAAGTGCGGTTTTTTTTTGTGGAAAAGTGAAAAAGTGAAAAAGTAGTTGAGATTTGACACGCCGACTTTTTCACTTTTACGGCTCTTGCGAAGTCGCCAAAGGCGACCAACAATATAGCGTAGTGAGAATCACTATGTTATTTGACAACCGATTTCCGACGCTGAAAACAAAACGTAGTGATTCTCACTACGCTATGTTGTTCGTCATCTTCGATGACAAGAAAAATGCCGACTTTGCAATAACCCTGTTTTCCCTTTTAACCCTTTTCCCTTTTCCCCTTTATTATGGCAATTTATAGATATGCAAAAAGTTCTGACAGCCGAAGAGATGCGCGAAGTTGACCGATTGACGACGGAGAAATACGGCATTCCGTCAATTCTTTTAATGGAAAACGCCGCCCACGCTGCCGCCCGAATCATTACCGAAAAACTCGGCGGTTCGGTGGCGGGCAAATCGTTTTTGATTCTCTGCGGCAAAGGCAACAACGGCGGCGACGGCGCGGCTTTGGCGAGAATTTTGACAAGTCAAGGCGCAGATGTTTATGCTTTCTTATTTGGAAAAATTGAAGAAACAAAAGGCGATGCTAAAGTCAATTTTGAAATTTTACAAAGTTTCATGGATTTGAATGAAGAAGATACCAACACAATTTTTTGGGATGAGAATGTAGTTAACTTTTACAGCGAATTAGATTCGACTATTGAAATAGTAAATAAATTCGACGCAGTTGTTGACGCTTTTTTCGGAACAGGTTTGACTAGACCTTTAGAAGAATCTTTTGCATCGCAGATTGAAACCATATTTACTTTGCTTTCATATAGCAAACATAAATATCCGCTTATTGTATCGCTTGATATTCCATCAGGATTAAATGCCGATTTGCCGGAAATTATCGGAAAAAATATTTACGCCCAAAAGATTTATGCTCATTTAACCATAACTTTTACTGCGCCGAAACTCGCCAATGTCTTTCCGCCCGCATCAAGATTTAACGGCGAATTAGTTATTGCAAATATTGGTTCTCATCGAAAATTGATTGAAGATTCACCGTCGAAACTGTTTTTAGCTGAAAAACAAGACGCACAAGATTGGCTGAATAAAACAAAAGTTAGAATTGATTCTTATAAAAAAACACGCGGGACGGCTTTGATTGTGGCGGGTTCAAAAAACTATTCGGGCGCGGCGGTTTTGGCGGCAAACGCTTGTTTTAGCGCGGGCGCGGGAATGGTTACGGTTGCTGTGCCGAACGCGGTTCAGGCGATTGTGGCGACAAAGGTTTTGGATGAAATTATCACACGCGGATTCGGCGAAACCAAACACGGCGCGTTTGCCGAATCAGCCGCAAAAGATGTTTTAGCATTGAGCGAAAAATCCGTTGTCGCGGCAATCGGTTGCGGTTTGTCGAGCAATGAAGCAAGCACGCGCAAGTTTGTACGCGAAGTCGTCGAACAGCGCACAACACCGATGGTCATTGATGCCGACGGTTTGAACGCGCTGGCACCGTTTGATTTGAAAGGTTCGGACGAATTGCCTTTGATTCTCACGCCGCACATTGGGGAATTGAACAAACTCATCGGGAAAAAGGAAATCGCGGACAAAATCGAAACAGCGCGGGCGTTTGCCAAAAAGCATCACGTCATTTTGCTCTTAAAAGGCGAACGCAGTATCGTTGCCGCGCCTAATGGAAACGTCGTCATCAATCCGACGGGCAACGCCGGAATTTCCCGCGCCGGGGCGGGCGACACGCTGACGGGAATTCTGACAAGTTTTCTCGCGCAAACTTTCGCTGTCGAAAAACCAAATCTTGAAAACGCCTTTGAAACCGTCGTAGCCGCGCTTTACATTGCGGGTTTGGCAGGCGACGCGGCGGCGGAAAAGTTCGGACAAAGATTGATGACCGCCACCGACATCAGAGAATGTTTGGTGTCAATAATGGATTTGCAAGCTAACTTTTTGAAATAAAAACCAGACAAGATGCCATCAGCAAGTTATAAATCAGAGCCATTGGCTTTATCAGAAATCTGTTGAATTCGGAGTTTATTGAAACAGAATTTGTTTTGTCGAATCTATAAAGATGCGTATCTCAAAGCGGTTGATAAAACAGGTTTGGAAGCGTTGCTGTCGAGAAACGGTTTCAAAATTTAACTCGATGCACAAATCAATCAATCGGTGCGGAATACTTCCGCGCCATTTTTGTCGGCGGCAAACAGTCAGATTTTATTGACATTAGTGCTTAATTTAGGCTATAACTAATTCCGCATATTAAGATGATTATGCAGATTCATTCCGCATAAGTAACGAAAAACGATAATCGGGCGGAAGGATTCGCGTCAATCAATAGTTCGGCTGCTTCCTTAACTTTGTCGCATTACTGAATGAGAACGCTTTCAGGAAACTGAAAAACAACAAACAACTAAAAACAGGAAAATCAAAATGAAAAATCAAACAAAATCGAATTGGCAAACAATCGTGTTCGCCGCTATCGCAACCTTAGTTTTTATAATTGCGACAAACACGCTCGCATCGGCGCAAACGACCTACAAAGTCGGCGACCGCGTTGAAAAATTGTCGGCTGGAGATTGGGTCGAAGTCGAAATTATCGCAATAAAAGAAAACGATCAGTATCTAGTCCGTTTCGTCCAGTCAGGAATATCCGGTGCTTTATACAATGGATCCGAATTGCGTCCCATAAAGGCTAAGGCGCAAACCAACAATCAAAACAACGCCGACAATCAAACAACCGCGCAAACAACTAAAACCAACAGGTTCGGGGCGCGAGACGCACGAATTTGTGATGACACCAAAGCACCGGCAAAAGGCGCAATCACGGCGGCACTCGCTTTGAAGTATCTTAATTGCCAAATGGAAGGCATTTTTAGTGGAAATTTGTATCTGGTTGAAAACGTCAAAGTCGAAGTCGGCGGCGGCGTTCCTTACGATCCGACTTTGGGAGCTTTCGATTCGATCAACGTCAGAGTTCCGCTATATCCGATTCGCGGCAGTTTGCTTCGGTATCAATGCAAAGACCTGGAAACCGAGCATGTCGGTCCGCCCGACACGAACTGCAACACTTACAACAATCCAAAGGCGACAGGCTATTGTTACAAAACGACCTTTGGCGATTGGAAATGCAATATGGCGGACAGAAG
>JANOXW010000806.1:0-9468 GCA_031418635.1 Acidobacteriota bacterium | reverse complement strand
ATGAAATGTCTGCCTGATTAAACGACTGAGTACCTCTATCGAAAATTCCGCCCAAAAGAGCCAACAAATTATTTGCCGTTCCCGCTTGAGTAGTACTTATGATTGAACCTGTGCCGCCGACATTTGGAAAATTCGCAGGTGTCAAACTTCCGGTAAAACTGTTTAGTGCAATGTTATATCCGGGAATGATAAAGGCTTCATTAAACGACGCAACTCTGTATTTTTGATACTGTCCGCCGAATTTCAATGAATGTTTGCCGACAATCCAGTTGAGATTATCAGCAAATGTCGTAACTTTGTTGATACGTCCCTGATCCTGAAATATATCTTCGATATTGGTGATCAATCCGCCCGCTAAAGTGCCACTGGTGGTTGCCGGTGTTTGTAATAAAAACGACGGGCTATCGCTGATGCGGTCAAAGACAACATCATTTTTGAATCTTCCCCAACGAAACTCATTGACGATATTGTTAGCAAATACGCGGCGATACGAAAGAGTGATTTGTTCGTTTGCCGAAAACTGTGTTGTATTCGGAGAGCGTCCGGTGGTCGCACCATCTACATCCGGGCGCAGATTATCTTCGCGGTTGTAGCTAAAAGTGCCGCTTACCGAATCTTTTTCGGTGAGATCAACATCGCCCCGAAATGTATAGGTATCCAAAGTTTGGTTTGATGCGCGGTTTGTAAGAAAGCCGGTCGTATTCAGACCGTCACCGAGGGTGCTTGTATTACCACCCGGTGTAATTGCCAAAATTCTTGACTGAATAACCGGATCAATTGTTAAAGGAATTCCCACAAGCCCTTGCGCCCTGCCAAATGCTAAAAGATTTGTAACTGTGCAGGTGCTTCCGACAGTTCCGCTCGGACAAGAAAGTCCACCACTATTGATGGGATTGCCAGCTGCCGCACGGGTAAAGTTGAAATTTCCGGCGATTGCCGACGGCAATAAAACGGTTCTCGTCCCGATAGCGGATCGCGGGTCTTTAACACTTTCATAAGCGAAGAAGAAAAAGCCTTTGTTGCGGTCAATGGCGGGTCCGCCTTCGCCAAAATGGGGAACCGGAACCGGACCGCCAACCTTTCCGCCATATTGATTACGGTTTCGGAATGGAGGTGCTTTAGCTACTGTGGCTTGACTGCCATCAGCATTAGTCGGGGTTCGATTGCGGAAGAAATTGTTCGCTTCAAATGCGGAATTTCTATTAAACGCGAATAGTGCGCCGTGGAATTGATTTGTTCCGCGCGGGGTTACGAGTGTTATCTGTGCGCCACCCGAACCTGAATCGGATTCCTGATTTGATGTCGAGATAGTGAACTCACCCGTATCATCTACGGAAGGTCGTCCCGGTGCAAAGTCGGTTGCATTGGTTCTAATGAACGGGTCATTGATACTAATACCATCACGGGTTATATTGGTTGCCGTGGTGCGTTGACCATTGATAGAAGTGTTTTGAAACGGATTGCTCTGAACTCCGGCTTGAAGTGTGGTTAAGTTAAGCGGATTACGAGTAACCAGCGGCAACGACAAAATTTGTTGCGGACTTACGACGCTGGTAATTTGAGCAGATGTTGATGTAATAACATCGGCACCTGCCGTTACCGTTACGTTTTCTTGAACCGTTCCGATTTCGAGTGTTCGATCGAGCGAATACTCACGACCGATGTCAATCTTCACGTCGTTTGCAATAAACGTCTTAAAGCCCGCAGACGTGATTGTTACGGTATAATCTCCGGGTTGGAGTTGCACAAACGCAAATGCCCCACTAGCATCGCTAACGGCAGTTTGTGTTTTGCCTGTTGAATTGAATTTTACTTCAACCGAAGCACCCGGCAAAACTCCATCAGAACTTGATACAACTCCGGACAAACTACCAGTCGGCGTTTGCCCAAAAGTCATAATAACAGCAAATAGCGTCATTAAAATTAACGACAAAAATCTATTCATCTTTGCTCTCCTTTATATCTTTTTTTTATAGAATGGCGAATCACTTGAATCGCCATTTTTGTAAAGGCAAAATATGTGCCATTGCTTTAGCTGGATTTCTCATCATTAGAAACTTCTGAAAAAATAGGTGCAAGACATTTATGACAAAATTCATTACTGATATTACGCAAAGATAGTTAAGTCTAGCATTTTCAATATATTATGGCTATTATTTAACCAAAAGTAGATTGCCTATTATTTCGATCTAAAAAACTAAGTGTGGAAATACCACAGTTTATAGAATCGGAAAAGTTGTATTCTTTCATTATTGTCAATCTACTTTTGCCACTAAAATTCAGATAAATTGTTGAAATTAGAACATTTACGTTTTGTTGCGTAACATCAGTCATTACCTGTAAAAATTGAAAATAAAAACATGGATTTCTCTATTTCTCTTCTCTATTTCTCTTCTCTATTTCTCTAAGGATAAACAACTATTATTTCTGGCGAAACGCGCCAAGACACAGAATCGAACTGCTGTAAATACTATTACTTGCGAAAATAATGGGTTTAAATAAAGAGATTTACAATCACTTACTAAGAATCATAGGTAACGCTTATTTGGTTGTTCCGATAATGAATGAGAACTAAATTATTAGCCAATCATTTAGTTTTTTTAAGTCGTAAATTTTTTATCTATAAAGAACAGAAAAAAAAGATACTGAAAAATATCCAGCAAAATGGATAGACTTCCATTTTTTTGAGAAAAATAATCTACGAAAAGGAGTAAAGAAAGAAATAGGGACAACATATCGAAATATATTGTCCCAAAACAAATCTTCTGATTATTCGGAAACTATTCTTTTATTGGATAGATTCCAACATTATTGATTGGTTGGAGTTTCTGTTTCGGCAAATTTCGGTAGTGAAATTGACTGATTCAGATAAACGCCGAATTCGGTTCCTGATTTAACTTCGGCTTCTTCGCCTTTGGTTAACCTTTCGCCGATAAGTCCGGCACCGGCACCGATTAGTCCGCCAATCACAGCACCTTTTCCGCCGCCGGCGATTCCGCCGATAACCGCACCGCCGGCACCGCCGCCGCCAATAAAGATTAGTTTGCGATTTTTCGTTTTATCGCCTGATGCCGTGCCTTCTGCATCGCTTTTCGCGCTTTCGCTAGTCAAATCGGTCAGCGAACCGTTAATTGCCCGGCGTGTTCCGTTGGGCAATTTTACTTCGGTAAAACTGACATCAATCGAACCCGGATTGCCGCCTTTGGTTGCCGGTTTGACTGAATCAACCCGCCCGATAACCGTGCTTCCCGTCGGAATGACGATAACGCCGTTGTTTGAATAAACCGGCTCAGTTACGTTTGTGGTAAATGTATCGCCCGCTTTGGCTGTTTTTGAACTAAGCGTTTCATTCATTCGCACGCGAAATTTTTCTCCGGTTGGCACCGTGTATAGTTTGATGACCGGTTTTTTTACTACGACTGTTTTCTTGACGGTTGTTTTTCGGCGAATCGTCGGTTTGCGCTTTTGGGCAAAAGAATCAACCGTTCCGAATACCAAAAATACCGCCAAAATTGCTATTAAAAATCTAAAACTCATTAAATTTTTCATTTTTCCTCTCTCCTATTTTATGTAAATACTTAGCTTAAAATCAACAATGGCAAAATTCCGGCGTTAAGACGCGCCTTCTTTTCAAGCCGTTGTCTGATAAAATCTTCGGGGACATCTCAATAGTTTGTAGCTTATCATTTTTTTCTTTAAAAATAAAAAATGTATTTTTTTTAAAATAATTTGAAATTCGAGTTTATTGTGAGTATATTCAAAGCAGTTAAAACATTTCGATATTTCTCGTTACCGAACATAACCCTTAGCTTTGGCGAGCTGAGGGTTATGTTGCTTAAAGAGAGTAGTTTAACAAGTTTTTGCAAGGAATTTTTCGGTTATGCAACTTTTACTCCAAACAGTTCTGCTCTTTGCGCTAAATTTTATAGACGCGGTTTTGACAATTTATTGGGTTCGCAACGGGTTTGCCACCGAGGGAAATCAATTGATGGCAGGACTGCTGGATATTGGTAACGTGCCTTTTTTGATAGTAAAAGCGGCAGTTGGTGCAGTTGCCGCCGTCGTCTTTTGGCGTTGGCGCAAACTGCGAATGGCAAAATACGGTTTAGCTATTACTTTGGCAGTTTATACGATTTTGATGGGCATTCATTTAGTTACCGGACTTTCCGCTTTCGGCTTAATATCTGACCAACTAATCAATGATTTTTCGGTTTTCTCGCATAATTTTTTTGCTTTCATCTTGTAATCTGCTTTTTCCTTGAATCATAGAGGCTTGTTTCAATCGAATTGAAACAAGCCTCTATTTTTTTTCGTAAATAAACACGCAACGAACTTACAAAAGTTTGGCATCCTAATCAAGCGTAATTTTATAAAAGGAAGTAAGCATTTATGTCAAAAAAAACAGTTTATCAATTATCAGTGCGGCAGATTTTATTTCTGGCACTGTCGGCGGCGTTTATCGCGGTTGGCACAATGGCTTGTTTGAGCAATTTGGGTAATGCCTTTCAAGCACGGGAAACGGCAAATGTCGCATTAGCGGAAGACGCGCCGAAGGGAATTACTAATCCGTCAGCTGTCAGCGACGAACAAAACAGCATTGAAGTTTATAAGGCACTTGCGCCCGGCGTGGCGTTTATCACGTCAACCTCTTATCAGGAGGATTTTTACGGCGGAGTTCAAGAGGGAAAAGGTTCGGGTTCAGGTTCGGTGATTGACAATGAAGGTCATATTTTAACGAACTATCACGTCATCGAAGACGCGCAAAAATTAACCGTTAGTCTCGGCGGCGACAAAAATTATCCGGCGAAAATTGTGGGTGGCGATCCCGATACAGATTTAGCCGTCATCCAAATTGAACCGCCCAAAGAAGGTTTAACCGTTATTCCATTTAGCGATTCGGATAAACTCTCAATTGGTCAAAAAGTTTTGGCTATCGGCAATCCGTTTGGCTTAGACCGAACTTTGACAACCGGCGTAATTTCTGGTCTGCAACGTCCGATTCGCGCCCGCAATAATCGTCCGATTGAAGGCGCGATTCAAACCGATGCGTCAATCAATCCGGGCAATTCAGGCGGACCTTTGCTTGATAAATTCGGACAGATGATCGGCATCAATTCACAAATTTTATCGCCTGCCGGTGGTTCGGTCGGTGTCGGTTTTGCAATTCCGGTCAATATTGCCAAGCGCGTTGTGCCGCAACTTATCCAATTCGGCGAAGTCCGCCGTCCAAAACTCGGTGCAAATCTTTACAGCGTCGAACAATTACAACAACAAGGTATCCAACTTCCGGTTGAAAACGGCTTGTTGGTGCGAAGCGTTTTGCCCGGCAGTGCATTAGCTAACGCCGGCATTCGCGGACTTGCCCAATCGCCTAACGGCGAAATCGTCTTAGGCGATTTTATCACTGCAGTTGACGGCGTAAAATTGAACAATTTAGATGACCTTTATCGCTTTCTCGATAAAAAGCAAATCGGCGATACGGTTCAGATTGAAGTCTTTCGCAACAGCAAAATGCTGACTATTCCCGTCAAACTTTTGCCTCTGCCACAAAGTCGTCAGACACGATAATTGATGAATAATTCTCAAAAGCAGTAGGCATTTTTTGATTCTTGCCTACTGCTTTCTTTTTATGGAAATGAACTATTTTTATAACGACGGTTTCGGTTGGATTTGCAAACATTGTGAGCGCGAATTGAAAAGTCAAATTATAGTTTCTGACCAAAAATACTCGCGTTTGATGCGCGAAGGCGAAGCCGAAAGCAAACAGCCGAACCTTTCAAATCTCGCATTGGCAAAATGGGCGGATAAATCAATGCGAACCTTGATTTGTCCGCGTTGCAATGTCACCGAACTTGCCGATAAATCTTAAACTTTTGTAACCTTCCACTTTCCGCGCCTAAATAAAATTGCGCTGACAATCGCCAACATTGAAAAAGCAATGGTAATTGCCAAAAAAACGCCGTGTGTTTCGAGTTTGAAATGATAGGCAAGCGTGTAAGCAAGCGGGATTTCAAACAGCCAAAAGATAAAAAGATTGATATATGTCGGCGTAATCGTGTCGCCCGCGCCGTTGAATGCGGTTTCTACAACCATCCCGAAACCGTAGAATAAAAATCCCAAAGAAACTATCAGCAAACAATCCGAAGCATACGCCGCAACTGCCTGTTCGGTCGTGAAAATGCTGACAATCGGTTTGGCAAAAACAGCGAGCAAGATGCCGACTATGGTTAAAAATCCAGCATTGTAAAAAGCGGCTGTCCAAACGGCTTTTTCGGCGCGTTCGGGTTTTCCCGCGCCTAAACTTTGCCCGACCATTGTTGCCGCCGCATTGCTTACTCCGACCGCCGGCAAAAGCGCGAAAACTATAACGCGAATCCCGATTTGATAACCCGCGACGGCTTCCGTTCCGAAGCCGGCAACAAGCCGAATCAACCCAACCCAACTTAACATTCCGATAAGCATTTGCACGGTTGCCGACGCTGAAAGTTTGGCAAGTTTCCAAATCAAAGTCGGCACAAAAGTAAAATGTTTCGCCTCGATTTTGAAACGTCCGTCGCGCTTCGTCAAAGAATAAAAAGCAAACAAAACGCCGCAACCGCGCCCGATGGTTGTGCCGACAGCCGCGCCCGTAACTCCCAATTCGGGGAAAAACCACACACCGAAAATAAAACACGGCGCGAGAATGATGTTCAAGATATTTGCCAACCACAAAACGCGCATCGCAATCGCCGCGTCGCCCGCGCCGCGAAAAATTCCGTTTATCAAAAACAGAAAAACGATGACGATATTGCCGCCCAGCATTATGCGCGTAAAGGTTGTGCCTTGCACGATAACCGATTGTTCCGCGCCCATCAACGCGAGAAGTTGCGGGGCGAATGAAACACCGATGATGCCGACGATGACCGAAACAAATAAGCCTAAATAAAGAACTTGAATCGCCGTTTGCGCCGCACCTTCGGTGTCTTTTTCGCCGATGCGTCGCGCAATCGTCGCGCTTGCGCCAATCGAAACGCCCATTGCCAATGCATAAACGATAACAACCATCGCTTCAGTCAAACCGACGACGGCAATCGCCTCTGCGCCTAATTTTGCGACAAAGAAAATGTCCACAACCGCGAACAGACTTTCGCCCAACATCTCCAAAATCATCGGCACGGACAGCAAAAAAATTGCTGTGCCGAGTGAACCCGAAGTCAAATCGCGCTGTGTTCCGCTAACCGCTTCGCGCAGAATAGAGATAAAAGATTGCGGTGCTTCGACAGAATTAACCGTCGGTACGGTAGTTTTTTCCGAATTATTTAACATACAAATTTTATGTTTTTAGAAAAGAATGAGTAAAATTCGCGCCGATTCATTAGAGAATGACGGAAACGAAACAAATTTGCGACAGTTTTAGCGGATGGTGGCTTTCATAATATTTGAGAATTTAGCACAAAATTTGTAGTTGGGCAAAATCAAGAAGTTAAAAAAGTCAGAACGGCTTGCGTAAGCGGGCGGGTTGCGGTGAGCGATGTTACGCGTCCGCTTACGCAAGCCGTTCTGACCTAATCAAAGCCTTCAAATAGTTTTCGACATTTTCAAGCGAAATTTCAGCCGAGATAAGTCCGATATAATTATCAGGTCTGAGCAAAATCATAAAAGATTTCGTTGTGCCGAAAATTTCCGTAATGTGTGGATACAAAGGTAAATCGTGAAAATCTACCAATGAGGAAAATTCGGATTCAGGAAAATCGGGCGGATTGTCGCTTCCGTCAAAAAATGTCAAAAGATGAAATTTTGGCTCACGCAGTTCTTCGTAAATACTTGGACCTTCAACCGTAAAATATGGCATTCTATCGCCCGCTTTGACCGAAAAACTGCCGTCGTTTTCGCTCAGAGAACTATGACGATAATTGATGGCGATTTGTGAAATGCGCGGAAAGACAAATTTTTTAACCGCGTCAATACTAAACGCGACACCCGCGACATACGGAAAAACGTGCGTCCGTAAATAAGCCAAAATTGGTTCGGGACTTGCGACAAGGTTGAAAAAGCGGTCAGTTGTTTTTAGCAAAGTTTCCGCGTTTGGAAGCCGTTCTTGGTTATAAGTTTCCAGCAATTTTTCGTCTGCTTTGGCTTTTAACACAAGAGCCAATTTCCAAGCCAAATTGTAGCCATCCTGAATTCCCGTGTTCATTCCTTGCGCTCCGGCAGGCGTGTGAATATGCGCCGAATCGCCAGCGAGAAAACATCTGTCGCTTGAGAATTTATTGACGTGGCGTGTGTGAACTTTGTAGGTTGAAAACCAATTTACGTCTGTGATGTCGAGTTCGAGTTCTGTGTCTTTTTTGATTTGATCTTCGATTTCTTCATACAAAACATCGCCTTCATCCTTAGCAAATTCTTCGGGAAAAGTGCCGACAATGCGCCACCGTTTTTCGCCTACCATCGGAAAAAACGCCAGCAGATTGTTTTTCATCAGAAAAACCGTCAGCGCATCGTGGCTCAGATTCCAATCAATCTGCACATCGGCGACATAAAACATCCGTTCAAACGTGCTTCCTTCAAAGGTCAAACCGAGAGTATGACGCACCGGACTTTTCGCGCCGTCGCAACCGACAAGAAATTTTGCTTCAATTTCTTGGGTTTCGCCGTTTAAGTTTTTAATATTGGCTTTTACGCCCGATTCGTCTTGCGTGAAACTTTCGAGTTCGGTATTCCACAAAATATCTTTGCCGTGCGATTTGATAAAATCGTATAAAATCTTTTCGTGCTTGCCTTGTTCGACGATAAGCACATACGGATATTGACTCAAACCTTTGCCGATTTCACCAAATTCGATTTCGCCGCGCACCTCGCCTCCGACAACCATTCGCGCTTTTTCCGCAATCGCGCCTTGTGCAATCAGTTCGTTTGCCAAGCCGATTTGCTCATAAATTTCAAGAGTTCGCGCTTGCACACCGATTGCTTTTGAAAAAGGCGTGATAGTTTCTTTCGTGTCCAAAATAACAAAATCAATGCCATATCTGATTAACTGACACGCCAAAGCAAGTCCGGTTGGTCCTGCACCGACAATGATAACATCTGTTTTCATTATGTTTAGATAATTGTTTTGGTGTTCAGAGTTTGGAGTTGATTGTCGAAAACTCCAAACTCTGAACAGTCTTGAATGCTTGGTTGATCATAGCATTATGATTATTTTAGCGAACAACCCGCCAGTTAGCTGTCGGTGAGTCGGTTTGCAAACCCCATTTGAAGGCTTGCAACATATTATTAGTTGAGCGTCTGACAAAGAAGATGTTCAAATCAGGATTCGCACTCGGTCGCCACACGGCGATGTCCGCTCGCCCATCTCCATCATAATCACCCGGTGTCAGCACATCTCCTGATAATCCCCAGTTGACTGCCGCCGTTCCCGTGCCGCCCCCGTCGGCTTCCAAGATATACCATAATAATTGTCCGCCAACTGTTCGCACGACACAGAAATCG
>JANOXW010000805.1:0-7685 GCA_031418635.1 Acidobacteriota bacterium | reverse complement strand
CGATGGTGTCCGGCAGTTGCCAAGTGCAATCGGATCGCTTCCATCCCGAGCGGTGGTGGCGCGAGATTGTGCAGACCCGGGCGACAGTCGTGCATTACCTGGGCGTGATCGCGATGACGTTTTCGAGTTCGAGAAATTTTGCGCCGAGTGAGCGCACCGCTTCGCCCGCCGCCGCCCGAATGTCGAAACCTTCGACGACTGCGCCCAAACGCCTTGCGGTAGCAATCGCCTGAAGTCCGGCAACGCCCGCACCGACAATCAAAACCTTCGCCGGCGGAATTGTTCCCGCCGCCGTCGTCAACATCGGGAACATTCGCGGCAGATTTTCGGTTGCCAATAAAACTGATTTATAGCCTGCAATCGTCGCCATCGAAGACAAAACATCCATCGCTTGCGCCCGCGTCGTGCGCGGAATCATCTCCAACGAAATCGCCGTCAAATCATTATCAACAAACGCTTGCAACTGTTCCGGTTCATCTAACGGACGCAACAGCGCAACGACAATCGCGCCTTTTTTCAAGTTTAATAATGTATTTTCGGCAGGACGATTTATGGCAAGTAAGACATCGGCGTTAGCAAGTGCTTCTTGCGGAGTTGCCAAAATGCTTGCGCCGCTTTGTTGGTAATCGTTATCGCTTGCACCCGCAGATATTCCCGCACCGCTTTCGACCAAGACTCCGTTTCCTGCCGCAACCAGCTTTTTCACCGATTCCGGCACTAGCGCAACGCGATTTTCATTCGCCAATGATTCTTTTAAGACAACAATTTGCATAACAAAGTTTTCAGCAAAAAACCCGAAAACGAAAATTTTCCCACAACTACTATTTGAGATGAGCCAAATGTGAAAATTTGTTCCCTGCTTGTTTTTAATTATTAGATATTAGCGGAAATAAACTAAAATCGGAAATGCCATCATCAAGTAGTGTGTCTGGCTTTTACTAACACAAACTTCCTGAAAGTTGTGTTTCCGATTTTTTCGGTCAAATATAGAAACACGCCCGAAGTAAATGTATCGTTTGCACACTTACTTCGGGCGTGTTTTTGCATTAAATAAATCCAATTAGTTCAAATCGAACAACAAAAACTCCGTTTCGTCTGCCTGTGATTTTATTTGCAAAACTTTCTCGTCGCTAATTGCCGCGCCGTCGCCTGCCGTTAAAGTTTCTCCGTTCACGTCAACATTTCCTTTGACGACTTGAATCCAAGCGTGTCTGCCTTCATCCAATTCGTGCAAAACTTCATCGCCATTCGCCAAAATCGAACTGTAAAGCGCAACGTCCTGATTGATTTTTACCGAACCTTCCCGCGCATCGCTTGATGCCACGACTCTTAATTTACCTTGTTTTTCTTCGGGCGCAAAGTATTTTTGTTCATAAGCCGGCGTTAGATTATTTTTTTCGGGCAAAATCCAAATCTGTAACAGATGCGTTTTTTCCGTTTCCGAACTATATTCACTATGACGCACGCCCGTTCCGGCAGTCATCCGTTGAACTTCGTGCGGACGCAGAACACCGTCGCCACCTGAACTGTCTTTGTGCGCGAGTTCGCCGTTGATAACATAAGTGATAATTTCCATATCTTTATGTCCGTGCGTCGGAAAACCTTGTTTCGGTTCGATAAAATCCTCGTTTATCACCCTTAAATCACGAAATCCCATAAATCTTTCGTCGTAATAAGTGTTGAACGAAAATGTATAACTCGTGTCCAACCAACCATAATTGGCGTGTCCTCTTTCATTTTTCTTTCTAATGTTTATCATTATTTTCTCCTTGTTTGTTCAAGTCGTTATAAACAGCATACAAGGAATTAGACAGATTGTAATCATCAATCGCAGTGAGAGTTTTCTCATACTTTTAGGTGAATTGTAAAAGGATTTAGGGCTTTGCCAAATCATTTTTGATAATAACGCAAAATTAGTGTTTTTACGCTTCTAAACAATGTGGATTTATTACAAATACTTGTCATTAGAAATATAAATAGAGAGGTTAATTTATCAATATGGCACCGCCTGTTCAACTAACACAAGCAACATCAACTTTTGAAACACTTTATTCGATTGATTCCGTAGCTGCGACATCTGCTAAACTGCTTGGGCTTGCCCGCGGTTATAAAAGCAAGGCAATTGATTCTGCTAAAATAGTGAATGTTACTATTTACGGCTATATCACTACTGAAGCGCAGATGAGCAGTGTTGCCGAAAGAAGCGAACGAACCGCTATGCAAACGAGAATGAATGAAGTGCGCGAAAGTCTTATTCAGATGGGCGTTTCCAGCGATAAAATTTGGAAAGGCGGAGTCGCATTTTCAAGTAATCGGGGCGGACAAATAGATATTTCCATCAGAGAGGTAAATCTTAATTCCATAATTCTGCCGCCATATACGCCGTATGTTCCTTCGACCGATCCGAAGAAATCGCCCAACGGCAAAGAACAATGGTTAGATGCTGACGGCTCGGTCAAAAAGGATGTGATAAACGACGTAATCGCCATCGAAATCGAGGTGAGTTTAAAAGAAGGCGGGATTTTCCGCACCAAACCGCCGATAAGTATGAAAGCCAGCGTAAAATCGGATGGCACAATCGAGTTGGGAACAGAATTAACCGCGATAGAAACAGAAATTAAAAAGAAAGCAGTTTGGGGAACTGTCCAAGAAATAAAATTTAAGATTTCGGTGGAAGCAAGTGTCGGCGTTAAATTTGATGACAAGCGAATAAATACCGAAGTAAATGCCGCAGTTAAAGCTGCATTATCCGCAACCTTAGTGCTTCCGGGAACTTCTATTAAAATTCCCGTCGAGGTTTCAATCGGTGTCGGGATAAACGGCGAGATTGTGCCGGGACTGCAAACCACTTATCGGTGGTAAAATAAAATTACCACCCAAAGATAGCTTGGCTGTCAGGAATTTTGTGTAGCTGACACTAAATCGAATCGCCTTTGTCTTTGGAACTTTCGTCTAATTCATAGCGGTTGCGGTCGCGTTTTTCGATTTTTTCTAAAATATCGAGAGGTTCATTGTCTTCGTAATTGATACCCATTGCGTGTGCATTTTCTTCAACGTCGGATTGATCGGGCGTTGGGTTATGACCGAAAACTGATTCTGCGCCGCTGTCGTTGGCATCTTCCCATTCGGCATCAATGTCGCCGCCCGAATCGGCAGGCGAGGTCGAATGATGTTCTTTCAGGCGTTGCGCTAATTCACCCGGAGCTTGCGGAGCGTGTGCAATCTCTTCGTCCATAAAGTCTGTTATTTCCTTGTCCGCTATAGTTTCGTTTTCGTAAAACTCCAAATCTTTGCCTGAAATCATATCTTTATCCTCGTTGGTTTCCATATATTTGAGAATATCATATTGAAAGACGATTAGAAAAGAATTACTGCTAGATAAAAACGATTGACTGCGACGAAGGAATCTCGAAACGCTTGCGGCAACGCATATTTTTGCACATCAACATATCGTCCACGCGCACCATATAATCACGCGATTTTTCAAACTGTGCGCGTTCTTGTTGATTGATGTTGCGCGACATATTTCGCTTTTTTGTGCGTTTGAGCCAACGAACATCATATTCGTTGCGCTCACGGCATTGCGGACACACGAAACTCGCTTTTTTGACTTCTTGTTTTTCGTCGAAAATATCTTTTTCTTGCATAAAATAAAAGCGCAAATATTAAATCAATATTTGCGCTTTCTATTATAAACCAATTCGGAAATTTAAGGTTGATTTTTTTTGTCTAAAAGTTGACGCAAATAATTAAAACTATAAATTCCAGTGTTGTGTCCGTCAGAAAATTGAAAGTTTAACGCATAACGCCCGACAAGGGCGACGGATAAAAAACTAATATCAGCAGCAACATTTTCATCCTTCAAAACCTTTTCTCCCGTCCATTCATTGACGCAACTTGCACACGGACACGCTTTTCTTAACTGCGCCGAACTATAATCGGAAGCCGTTTCATTCGACCACGTTATCGAAAGCGCGGAATCACTTTCTTCGACAATGTTTATCGGTTCAATCATATTTTTTTAATGGTGAATGGTGAATGGTGAATGATGAATTTGATTTACCATTTATCATTCATCATTCACCATTCACAGATTCTTCGACATCTTCCGCCGTAACGTCGTAATGCGAGGCGTGATAAACAACCTTGCCGTCTTTTAGGACTATTGCTTGCGGAGTTTCGTGGCGAATACCGGTTTTATCGGCAATGGCGGTTGAAATATTCCGCGCTGTTTGCACGACGATCAAATTTATATCCGCGTCAGCGTTGGAAATTTCTTCATAAACGCCTGAACTTATGGGACAAGTCAAACTATGTTTGAACAATACAACCGGCTTTTCGTTGGATTGCTCAAAAAGTTCGTCTAACTTTTCGGTCGAGTTTATTTCTTTGAATCTTGCTTTCATAACTACCTAAAATTTCCCGCACCTTGATACATATTCGGTTGTGGCGGATTGTAAGATTGATTATTATTAAGCGACGGAAAAACTTTGCGATAAGCGACTAAAACGCCGGCAAACATTATCGGCAGAACAAAATAAGCCCCGATTCCCAACGCCATAGAACCGACGATTCCCATCACGAATTCGAGCAAAATAATGCCAATAACGCCCGAAAGATTTGCCCAAACTGCTTTTGCGCTCAACTTAAAAGCGTCAACACCGTTTAAGTTACGCTCGACAATCAGCGGATAAGCGAACATCACAAGTGCGTGCAGACTACCCAAAACCAGCCAGAGAATTATGACTTCGACACACACAGTAGCTAATGCTCCGACAAGTAGAGCCTCGTTTTGTGCAGTCATCACGGCAAAAGCTAGCGCAATCACTGAAGCATAAAGCACAAAAACCGCGATTAATGACGGAATAATAAAGATAAGACTTGTTACAAGTGCGGGAACAAAATAGTTGAAACCTTTGAAAAGATCGCCAAACTCGAAGCGTTGCCCGTTCAATTTTTGTAGCATCACAAAATAAATGCCGCAAAACATCGCACCGATGCCAAGCCCGAAAGGAATAATGCCGCCAACTAACATCCCGACAAATGTAATGCCTAAAAAAAGCCAGTAATCATCTTTTATCAATGCCCAGCCTTCCTTCATACACTCGACAGGACGAATCACGCCACTTTGAAATTCATTTGTTATCATAAATTTGTCCTTAGTCCTTAGTCCTTAGTCCTTGGTTCTTTAGCTTTTGTCTTAAACAAAGGACAAAGGACAAAGGACTAAGGACAATAAATCTGTTCAATATAATCTTTAACCATTCTATCACTTGAAAATTGCGGTGTCAGCGTGGCAAGGGCATTTTTCATCCGCCGAATCCATTCGCTTTTCAAGCCGTTTTCAGCTTGATTATAATACGCGGAAATGACTTCCGTTTCCAAAACATTATAGAGCGATTCGGCATCGTTGGCATCAATTTTTGCTTCGTCGGTTTCCTCTTTATCGTCCAAAACGCCGATTGAAAAACCGTTGTCGCCATTGTCGCCCTCAATCCACCAACCATCGAGAATCGAAAGATTAAGCCCGCCGTTCATCGCCACTTTTTGTCCGCTAGTTCCCGACGCTTCCAGTGGACGACGCGGAACATTGAGCCAAACGTCAACGCCTTGCACGAGATAACGCGCTACTTCTTGGTCATAATCTTCGATAAAAACGGCGCGACGTTGCCAATCGGAATTGTTTAAACTCATCAGATTTTGAAGAAGTTCTTTGGCTTTGCGGTCTTGCGGATGCGCTTTGCCCGCGAAAACAAACTGGACGGGTTTTTCGCTGTCGTTTATCATTCGCAAAAGTCTGTCCAAATCGGACAAAAGCAGATTCCAACGCTTATATGCCGCCACGCGACGCGCAAAACCGATGGTCAAAACGTCGGCATTGAAAAGTTTATTCGTGTTGTCGTGTTCGTTAATCGTATCGTGCAAACCCGTTTCTTTCGAGTAAGTTTTTTGCCGAATGAATGAAATAAGCAACTGTTTTAAGAGCAGATGCGTACGCCAAATTTCCGCGTCGGGAATTTTTTCGATTGCAGAACGCCACGCTCCTTCATCGCGCAGAATTTCTGTCCAATTTTTGCCGATATGTTTTTCGTAAAGCCGCTGAAAAGTTGGCGCAACCCAAGTCGGCGCGTGAACGCCGTTGGTGATATGCGTTATCGGAACTTCGTCAGCAAGTGTGCCTTCAGGAAACATTTTCAACCACAATTCACGCGAAACTTCGCCGTGTTTTTCGCTCACGCCGTTGGCGGAACGCGCCATTCGCAAAGCCAACGGTGTCATTCCAAACCATTCTTTCGGATCGTCGGGATTGGTGCGTCCAAGCGCGAACAATTCCGACTTTTCAATCTTGAGCGATTTGATAAATTTGTCATCGAAACACATTTCAATGTCTTTCAGCGAAAATGTGTCATTGCCCGCCGAAACGGGCGTGTGCGTCGTAAAAACGCATTTTTCCTTAACCACCGCAATTGCATCGGTGAAATTAGAGTTTTCGTTTGTTTCTAAAAATTCACGCGCAAGTTCCAACGTCAAAAATGCCGAATGACCTTCGTTTAAATGATAAACCGTCGGCGCAATTCCGAGTTTCCTGAGCAACCGAATGCCGCCAATGCCGAGAATTTTCTCTTGCACAATCCGCGTTTCCTCGTTTCCACCGTAAAGATGTGCGGTAATCATACGGTCGGTTTCATTGTTATGCGGAACATTCGTATCGAGCAAATAAAGCGAAATTCTGCCAACTTTAGCAAGCCACGCCTGCGCGAAAACTTCGCGTCCGCGCATTTGAATTTTGATAAAAACTCGCTCGCCGCTTTCGTCTAAAACGGGTTTAAGTGCAAGCTCCGACTGAAAACCGTCGTGATAGCGTTCTTCCTGCCAACCGTCGTGCGCGAGTTTTTGCCGAAAATAACCGAAGCGATAAAAAAGCCCGACGGCAACCAACGGGACATTTAAATCACTCGCCGATTTCAGATGGTCGCCCGACAAAATTCCGAGTCCGCCCGAATAAATCGGCAGAGAATTATGCACACCGTATTCGGCGCAAAAATATGCAACGGGATTTTCCGTTGTAATACGCCCGAAATTGTTTGGCGGTTGCGCTAAATAAGTTTCAAATTCACTCACAAAATTCTGCAATTTCTGGACATACTCGACATCATTTGCCTTCTGCCAAATCCGCAAACCTTTGATATTTTTCAAAAACAGACGCGGATTTTGTTCGCACTTTTCCCATAAATCCGCGTCGAGGTCGCGGAAAAGTCGTGCGCCTTCCGGTTTCCAAGACCAGAGAAAATTCCACGAAAGTGTGTCTAAAAATTGCAGACTTGCGGGAAGTTCGCGGTTGAAATAAAAATCGCTCTTAAAAGTTTGTTCGGACTGTGGACTAACTGCTGATTGCATATCTGTATAAGTTTCTGATGAAATTTCTTTCATATCTAAAGTATTCGTCTAGTTGTATTTATTAGTTTTCGGGGCAACTTAAGCGTAAACAACTCAAAGTGAAAACTTTTTCATTATCCATAATTTGAAAGTTATTAGCAATTATTCGTTTGTAAATAGTGAAAAAGCAAGAATGATAAGGCTCTTCCAATTTAATCGTTCCTTATAGGTTTAATTCCCCGTAGCTCTGCTACGGAAATAAGGAAAAATAAAAATTCCGATTCAATACCTCGCGGCTCTGCCGCGCG
>JANOXW010000804.1:0-10997 GCA_031418635.1 Acidobacteriota bacterium | reverse complement strand
GGTACAATGCCGATTCATATACGGAGCCAGGTTCGACGTATCACGTTTGACCAGGCGCGCCTGGAACGATCCCGTGACCATACAGGTATATTCGGGAACTTGCCCCATCGCCGCGCCCATTCCACGTTCCGACATTCCGTGCGGACAGCCGAAATTTAGCTCAAACCCATCGCAGCCGGTATCTTGAGTGCGTTTAACAATTTCTTGCCAAGCCTCGCGCTTCGATTCGACCATCAACGAAATAATCACCGCATTATTCGGATATTTCTTTTTGCACTCGTAAATCTCTTTCAGATTTACTTCCAAAGAACGGTCGGTAATCAGTTCGATATTATTCAAACCAATCATCCGCACCGCGCCGCTGTCAATCGAAGCCAGCCGTGACGAAACATTAACAATCGGCTCACCAAGCGTCTTCCAAACCGCGCCGCCCCAACCCGCATCAAATGCCCGTTCGACCATCGAACCCATATTCGTCGGCGGCGCAGAAGCCAGCCAAAACGGATTAGGCGACTTTATGCCCGCGAAATTTGTAGTTAAATCTGCCATAGTTTTTTATAATGAAAAGTAATATTCTTTCATTTTTGCTGCCATAAGTTTTCTTCTTAAAGACAAAAACTCGGAATAATCGTCAAAACTCATTTCCATAATTTCTGACGGAACACAATTGGCTTGAAGGTTTTCCAATAGTTCTTGATGAGAAGAAATTCCACTCACCAAATTGTGATTGTCGGAAATTTGAGCGTTTATCAGTTCAAAATAATCTTTTGGCGGCTTGTTACCGACTTTGATATTTATTTCCGATTGCATATAGACGTAATTGGCGATTTGATTATATTTGCCTCTGTCCAATCCGTTTTTCTTCAAATAATCTCTCGGAAATAAATGGTGAATGTCGCCGCGCAATGAAATTAAATCGCTGACCGAAACATTTTTCGACAAAAAACCTTTGTCGTTCGCTTTCACCTGCGATGCCAAAAAGACGTTAAAATAAGGACTGCTGGCAACCGAAGTGTCCAGACTTTGTGGCAAAGCGGCATTCCAGAAAGCGTCCGACAATTCGCCTTCTTCCTTTTCTTTTAAGTATTCTTCAAATGGTCGTTCGGCGATTTGTTTGATGTCGA
Organism: Acidobacteriota bacterium; assembly: GCA_031418635.1. Classification (GTDB taxonomy): domain Bacteria; phylum Acidobacteriota; class Blastocatellia; order Pyrinomonadales; family Pyrinomonadaceae. The sequence goes on along the minus strand of JANOXW010000804.1, from coordinate 9,873 downwards.
AATCGAAAAACGATTCGGGCGAACCGGAATACCTTCCCGTCAAAATCGAATAAACCAGCCAACGTCTGACGTAACTTTCAATCGCAACCGAATTTACGCCGAGTTCGCGCAACTTCAGATAAATAATGTAGGCAAAATTAAGCGTATTTTGTGAGCGGATTAGTTTCGGCGAAATAAATCCGGCGGATTTTACGATCATTAAAAATCGTTTGAAATTGGTTTCGTTGATGAAATTTTCAACGCCGTTTTTGAGCGTTGCAAACGATTTTTCGGCAATCGAATCTTCAAAAGATCGCGTTTCAAAATTTCTTCCAGAAAGCAGACTTACCAAATCCGACAATCTTCCGCGATTAAATTGAGAAGTAAATGCGACACGAATCAAATCGGTATAATCGGGATCATATAAGTCTTCATTTTCAGTTTTGAGCCACTGCATTTTTTGAAAAAAATCGGTTGCGGCAAACGCTTTGTCATTATCAACAATATGCTTGTAAAATTCGGGCGCAATCGCCAGATGACAAAAATAATCTATTGCTTTTCTTAGTTCGTTGCCTTTGTATTCGGTGTTGGTTGCAATTTTGCTCATCGCAAAATCTGCCTGACTCAAAACTACACCTTTTGAGTTGATACGAATAAAAATTTCCGTGACGGTTTCGATGTCTAGGTCGTGAGCGAGTTCGATAATACCGATTTGTTTCTTCGGAATATTTATTAAATTGGTAAAAGATTTCTCAACTGCGTCCTCGTCCGCATCAGGATTTTGTTCCAAATAATGCCGAACCAATTTCAAAACGCCAACGCTTCCATTGATTGCTTCCGAAATATCGTGAAGCCAAGTTTTATCTTTTAAGATCGCCGGATTCTGAACTTCAAACCTTTCGGATAAAGGATTGAAAGCGATTTTTATCTTGATTCGACGATAAGTTTTATCAATCACATATTCGCCCAAAATTGCCGCCGTCAAAGCCGTAACTCGTTGCTGTCCGTCAATTAAAATTTTCTTGCCTTCGCTCAAACTTCCGTCTTTCAAACGAATGTTCGGATTTTTCCAAGCAATCACATAACCGACCGGATAACCTTGATAAAGGCTATCCATCAAATCCCGAACTTTTGAGCTGTCCCAAACAAAAGGACGCTGAATTTCAGGAATTGCGATTTCGCCCGATTTTACCCAAACAAGAAGGGTTTCGATGAGTTGTTGATTGACTGAGTATTTTTGCATTTTCTATCGTTTGAACAATTACTTTGATTAAATTAAAAATTTGCCTCGGTGCGATCTAAAGATTGATTAAAAATATCGGAGATTTCACGGCTTCCGCTTTCTAAATCTTCGTTAATTATTTCAACAGAACCGACCATCGAATCATTTTTCGTTTCGATCTCGTCATCCAAAATCGTCAGCAAAGCGCGTCGGACTTTCCCCGTGTTGATTTTTTCTTTGACCGAAATACGACCTTGCTTATCTATCACGGCTTCAACTGTTTGAATCATAAATCTCACCTCGCTGATATTATACTCTCGCGGCTATAACGGTTTCTAATTTTTCCTTCAAAGCCCGCAAAAATTCTTCGTTGTTCAAAATATCGTCTTCGATGCTCTGCACTTCGCGCGAATCGTTTTCCATAATGCGGCGCAGTTCGTTGTTGATCTGCGTTTGATACGGCGCGGCATTCGGCGATTCGGCTCTGACGCGGAAATACTCCAAAATGTCGGCATCGAGATACATAGAGATTTTCACTTTGCAGTTTTCAAGCTTGGTCGCGCCTTTGGTTGGGGTAAAAGTTCCGCGTGGCAACGCTTTCATACGACTGAAACGAGCATCCAATTCTTCGTCGGTTTCAATTTCTTCTTTGCTAAAATTTTTGGTTTTCATATTTTTTCCTCATTGTCTTGGTGGCATTTCTCGCTGAAATAAGACGCATATTTTTATCGGTATAAGTAAAAGAAACGAAAATCAAACCAACTTCACACAATCCAACCAAAGCATAGCGGGTTTCGTTTTCGTCGCTATGTTCGGGGTCTTCTAAAGAAAGTGCGAATGGGTCATCAAACGCTCCGACGGCTTGCTCAAAACTGATGCCGTGATTTTTGATGTTTTCAAGATTCTTAATTTCGTCCCATTCAAATTCCATTTTTAATTATACCGACATATCTATACATATCAAGAAATTTATCAAACAAAATCAATTTGACTGTGGATTCGAGCGTAAAAATCGGCTTTCCGTTAGAATAAAATCTGAAAACGACTTGATGCGAAAAACTGATTCAGAAAACATAAAAATTCTCGATTTCGACGCAAACTACGCGAACGAAATTCTGCAAATTCAAGCCGAGTGCGGTTTGAGCGTTTGGTCGAGCAACGATTATCTCGGCGAACTCGAAAGAGCAGATTCGATTTTCAAAATCGCACTAACGGCGAATGGGAAAATTATCGGATTTGCGCTAGTGCATCTTCTCGTCGGTGCAAACGGTCAAAATGATTCGGCAGTTATCGAGTTCAATTCGTCGGAAATCTTAAACATCGCCGTTCGCAATTTGTTTCAACACAAAGGCATCGGACAAATGATTTTCGATGAGTTATTAAATGAAATCGAAAGCAAAAATATCGCGGAAATCTGGCTCGAAGTCAGAAAATTAAATGTTAATGCAATCAAGTTTTATCAAAAAAACAATTTTGAAATGCAGTTTGAAAGAAAGAATTATTACACCAATCCGACCGAAAACGCTTGTGTTTTACGGCGTTTGATAAAAACTGCCACAAGATAGACGATTCCAAATCATAGCTAAACCCGATGCGCGTGGATTTTTTCGATTGGCGCAACTTTCGCGCCCGCGAATTCGACCATTTCGCCGGTCAGCGAAAGATGAATTCCCTGCGCCGCGAGTTTGCCCATCTGCGAAGCGTCAACGGCTTCTGCGCCGCCGTTGACGCAATCGCCGCCGGCGAAGATTTTCGGGTTTGAGGTTTGCATAAATTCGTTGACGGCAACGCGACCTTTTTCGTCAAAGGCGATGCCGATTGATTGGAGAAATCCGATTTGTTTTTGCTGTCCGATGGCTTTGATGACCATATCGCAAGCGATTTCAAACTCAGTTCCGTCCGATTTTCTGCAACGTAAACTTGAAACTTTTCCATTTCCCGAAATTGCCATCGGGGCAGTTTGCCACATAAATTCGATGCCGTCTTTTTTGGCTAATTCGTATTCGTAAGCATAAGCCGAAATGTCTTTTTCGGTGCGCCGATAAATCATCAAAACTCTTTCCGCGCCGAGCCGTTTGGCTTGTGTTACGGCATCAATCGCCGTATTTCCCGCACCGATAACCACAACCGTTTTGCCAAGCGGAACAGATTTCCAATCACGAGTTTTGACCTTTTCGATAAAGTGCAAAGCGTCCATAACGCCGTCTAAATCTTCACCTTTGATATTCAAATCGTTCGTCGCGCCCAAACCGACACCGACAAAAATCGCATCGTAATTTTTTTGTAAATCTTCAAATAAAACGTCGCTTCCGATTTCGCAATTTAATCTGAATTCAACGCCCAACTTTCCGACAGCCGCAACTTCGTCCAGCGAATCCTTCTGCGACATTTTATATTCCGCCATTCCGTAAGTATCGAGTCCGCCCGCAAGCAATTTTTTCTCGTAAATTGTTACGTCATACCCAAGCCGCGCCAGATATGTCGCACAACTCAAACCCGCCGGACCGGAACCGATAATTCCTACGGATTTCCCGTTCGATTCGCCTTTTTCAAAAATTTGCCGACCTTTGTTTATCGCATAATCCGTCGCATATCTTTGCAGACGACCAATTTCAATCGGTTTATCCATTAAAGTTTTCTCGACACACGCGCCCTCGCACAAAACTTCGACGGGACAAACCCGCGCACAGCTTGCGCCAATCGGATTCGCATCAAAAATCACCCGCGCCGAACCGTGTAAATTTCCCGACGCGATTTTTTTGATAAACGAAGGCACGTCAATATGCGTCGGACAAGCGTGTGTGCAAGGCGCGTCATAACAATAAAGACACCGATTCGCCTCAAAAACCGCTTCCGCTTGCGACAGCGGCGGATTGAGTTCCGCAAAGTTTTGTTCGATTTGTTCGATTGAAATTTCAGCCATAATTTTTTTAATGCAAAGTCGCAGAGAAGCAAAGACGCAAAGAATTCAGAATAATTTATCTTGGCGACTTTGCGCGTTCGCGCCACCAATGTTAAATAAATCTTAATCCGCAAATTCTGATCAACGAGTCTGACGGTTTAGAATGAAAGCCGAGCCGAAAACTGAATATTTCTCGAACCGCCTCCGCCCAAAAACGGATTGCCGATTCCGACATCGGGCGTAACCGTAATCGGTAAAAATCCAATCCCGCGTCCGGTTGCATCAAGCCCGTTAAAACTCGCATCTGCCGAAAAGCCCGGAAGCAGCGGCGAAGCAAAATTCGGATGATTCAAAATATTAAAAATTTCTGCCCGAAGTTGAAGTTTAACCCGGTCAGTAAGTTTTGTAGTCTTGAAAACTGAAAAATCCAAGTTTTTGTAACCCGGACCGATTAATGAATTACGTCCCAAACTTCCAAAGTGATAGGTGCTTGGAATGCAAGAACCACCGGCATCAAATGTGCAGGGAACTTTGAAAGCGGAGAGATTCAAAAATTTGTCAGGTCCGCTTGTTCCCGCATACGGATCGCCAACCAAATCAGGACGCGGGAAAAATTCGCCCGTTCCGTTGAAATCATCGAAAAGATTGACGTGGAACGGACTTCCTGTGCGAAGCGTAACGATTGCATTAAACTGCCAACCTTCGCCGAGTCTGGGCAGACTTTTAATAAAGTTTGGCAGTTCATAACTGACCGTGGCAACAAAGCGTTGGCGAATGTCAAAGTTTGAATTTCCACGTTCCAAATCCACTCGATAGCTGTTGTCAGGCTGAGTTGCGTTTGCCACATAGTCTTGTCCGTCCGAAGCATCGTCAATCGAATGCGACCAAGTGTAATTTATCTGGGATGAAATCCCTTTGAAATTACGAATATTCAAACTTGTCTGCAAAGAATTGTAGTTTGAATTTGAAGTCGTTTCGAGATGATTGACATAGAAAAATGTTCCGCCTGACGGAGCAAATGGTCCATTGTCGAATGGTCGGGCGGTGGAAACAGCCGGATTAACCGGCTGATTAATGTCTCGATAGCGAAACAGTTTTCTGCCTGTCGAGCCAACATATCCGATTTGCAAAACTACATTTTTCGTCAATTGATGTTGGAGATTGAGATTGTAATTTTGGATATACGGGGTTTTCAAATTTCGGTCAACCGCAAAAACATCCGAATCTGAATAGCCGGTAAAAATCGGCACATTGTTGACAATGGTCGGAGTAGTCGAAAACGAAAAAAGAATCGGCGAAGGTCCAACCGGATTATAAGCCGGACCTGGATTAAATGTGTTAAAAGGAAGTTGTCCGGTAAAGAAATCTTGCGAGAAGGCATCGTAAAATAATCCCCAACCGCCGCGAATCACCGTTTGGCTTTTACCCGTCAAATCCCACGCAAAACCGAGTCGCGGACTGAAATTATTCAAATCCGAATTGTAGAGTTTATCCAGCCCGTTGGTGCCAACCAACACCAAACCGCGAGTTCGGTCAAAATTACTCAAAAGATTGTTTTTCTCACCGATAACACCGAAGTAATCCCAACGAACACCGGCATTAAGGGTTAAATTGCGATTAAATCGCCAACTGTCTTGCAAATAAAGCGTGTGTGAATTTTGGAAAGTATTACGGTCTGAATTTCCTCTGGCAGAACGTCCGCCGCTCAAAGTTCCGCTTAAAAAGTCTGCCAATGAATCGAAATCGAGTCGTCCGCGATAACCTGCGTCAAAAAATGCGTCAACCGTGGTTCGCCGAAATTCATAACCCAATTTCAAATCGTGTCCGCCAACTTTCCACGAAAAATTGTCAATGAAATGATAATTTACATCAGTTCTGGCACGCGGGACGGAAAGATTTGAGCCAATCGAAGCGATTCCGCCGATGGCATCATTGCGAATCCGAATAAACGGCAACCCGAAATCCTGCGGATTTGTTACGCCCGTATTGAGACCGATTGAACGCGGGTCAAAACTACCGTCTTCGGGGAAAAAACCTTGTTTGAAATTGTTATAACCAAACCGCACTTCATTAACTTTGGTGCTGGAGAAAATCTTCAAATACGACAAAGAAAGGAGATGAACCTTGGTTGGCGTAACCGTATTGTAGCCCGGCAAAATGTTTCCGGCTTGAATTGCCAAAGGAAACGATTGGTTGCTCGTCCCGTAAAAATAACGTCCGGTCAGTTGATTATTCTCGTTGAAAGAATGATCAATTTTTCCGATAAAACTGTCAACATCATTTGAAGCACGAGTTGTAACAAATAAATTCGGTCTGCCTGTGTCGTCAAAAAGCGGCAACGGACGATTTGGAGTTCCCCACGGATTGCGGGCTAAAATCCTTTGGATAACCGGATTAGTCGCTCCGCCAAGCGCGGCAATCTCACGCGGGTCAGGGATTCGAGCGGTTGAATTTAACCCGACTCGTTCACGCTGACCTTCATATGCAACAAAGAAAAACGTCTTGCTGCGAACTATTCTGCCGCCAAGCGAACCGCCGTATTGATTGTTGCGAAAAGCAGTTTGAGCGTCAGGTTTAGGATTAAAGAAGTTTCGGGCATCAAGCGCATTGTTGCGGAAAAACTCGAATATCGAGCAGTGAAAGTCATTCGTTCCCGATTTCGTGACAATGTTCACGACTGAACCCGAATTGCGTCCGTATTCGGCTTCGGAGTTTGAAAGAACCGCAACTTCTTGGACAGCTTCAAGCGGTAAAATCGTGGCGGGCGTGCCGAAAACCCCGGCTTCGTTAATCGCCGGTAAATTTCGATAGCCATCGTTCATATCCGTGCCATCAAGCAAGTAGTTATTTGAACGTCCGCGATTTCCGTTTGAACTAAACAAACCGAATGAACCCGGCGAATCGGTTGCTCCCGAAGGATCGCCGCTTGCTCCCGGCACTAAAACCAATACTTTGGTAAAATCTCGCCCATTAACCGGAAGGTCTTCGAGGGCTTTGCTTTGAATTTTTCCGCCAAGCGTGGTGCTGGTAGTTTCAACCTGTTCTTGAGTTGAAACCGTGACAGTTGCCTCGCCGCCTGTCACCGAGAGTATAATGTCAATCCGTCTTTCACCGGCAACTTCAACGCCAACCTCTTTAACTGTTTGCGTTTGAAAGCCGGTTTGTTCGACTCTGACTTCATATTTTCCGATTGGAAGTTCGGGAATTGTATAGTTGCCGTCGGCATCAGTTACAGCCGACCGTTCAATTCCCGTTCCAACATTTTTGGCAACAACTTTTGCCCCTTGGACAACTGCTCCGTTCGGGTCGTTCACAGTCCCTAAAATCAAACCGCGAAATGTTTGCCCACTTACATTGATTAAAAACAAAATATTTAAAGCAATTAACAAAAAACAATTTGTTTTTAGAGAATGTTTGAAAACAACTAAATTTACTTTTTTCTGAAACATAATTTTCTCCTTTTTTTGTTGCCTAAACTGATTTAATCCGCCACGATTTGCCCGTAAGCGTCAAGTCTTCTATCACGATAAACCTGCCAAGTGTTGCGGACTTCACAAATTAGCTCGATCACCACAGGATTGATTTCCGCAAAATTTTGTTCGATTTGTTCGTTTTAAATTTCAGACATAAATTTTATTAAAGTTCAGCATCAACTTCGATTTCGATGAGCATTTCAGCGTCAATCAATTTTGAAACTTCAACCATTGTCGTTGCGGGCGTAATTTCACCAAAAAATTCACCGTGCGCCCGTCCGTATTCTTCCCAACGCGAAATGTCGGTTACAAACATTCTTGTTCTGACGACATTTTCAAGACTCGCGCCTAACGACTGCAAAGCCTTTTCGATGTTTTTAATTGTCTGAACCGTCTGTGCGTAAGCGTCGCCGATGCCGACAATGTTTGAATTTTCATCGGTTCCGGTTGTTCCCGTAACATAAATCCGCGAACCAACTTTGACCGCCCGCGAATAGCCGACGATTGATTCCCACTTCGCGCCCGACGAATATTTTTCGCGTTTCTGCATCAATTTACCTTCACGAAATATGTGCCGTTAAATTTATAGGAAATAAACTTATTCGTAACTTTTCCATATTGAAACTTTGTATCGTCAATGACGACAGGAATACTAATGGTTTTGGTTTTCTTATCAAATAGAATCAACTTTATGGGTCGTTCCTTTCGATCAACAACCGAGAAAAAATCATATTCAAATCCGAGTGAATTGTTTAATTTTGTTTTGGTTTTAATCAACTTTATATTAGAGTTTAACAAATTATTTTCAATCTCGAATAAATTTACCGACTGATAAGCATCGGAAGTTGATAGAATAGAGGTTGAACAAACCAGATAAATCTTTTCGGTTTTAGCTTCGACCTCAAAAATTTCATAAACAAAACTTCCCGAATCACCTTCCTCCAAATCATTACTTTTTGAATAGACTCTGCCGTCCGCGCCTTGAAATTGATAGACGGTTTCAAAAAAGTGCATCGTTCCGCCGTCCAATCTATCCCAAGAATAGACGCGAAACTTGCCGTCTTCCGATGTTGTAATCGAAATTTCCTTCTCTAATTCGCTGAATTTGTGTTTTAAGGTCGAAGCGATTTTTGTGTGGTTTAGAAGTTTTTGTTTAAATTCTTCGTTCGATTTTTCAAGCAATTCGCCGTCTGAATTACTTGAATAAGCTGAATTTTCATTGATTTTCCCGTAAAGTCCGACAAGTTCTTTTTCAATCGCTTCGGAAGTTTGTCCGAAGGCAGACGCGGAAAAAACGACAATTGTAAGCAATACGAATTTGTGTTTAAATAATTCTTTCATAATTTTAATCAGCTACGATTTGCCCGTAAGCGTCCGGTCGTCTATCGCGGTAAAACTGCCAAGTGTTGCGAACTTCTCGGATCAAATCCATATTCAAATCGGCGACGATTAATTCATCTTGGTCGCGTGTGCCGACGGCGAGCATTTGACCGCGCGGATCGCAGAAATAGCTTTGACCGTAAAATTCGCCGATGTTCCACGGTGCTTCCGTGCCGACTCGATTTATCGCGCCGACAAAATAACCGTTAGCGACGGCGTGTGCGGGCTGTTCGAGTTTCCAGAGATATTCGCTCAAACCTGCAACTGTCGCTGACGGATTAAAAATAATTTCCGCGCCGTTCAAGCCCAAACATCGCGCTCCTTCGGGAAAATGACGGTCGTAGCAGATGTAAACGCCGATTCGCGCAAACGCCGTATCGAAACACGGATAGCCCAAATTTCCCGGACGAAAATAAAATTTCTCCCAAAAACCCGGATTAACATGCGGAATATGCGTCTTGCGATACTTTCCGAGATATTTCCCGTCGGCATCAATGACGGCGGCGGTATTGTAATAAATCCCCGACATTTCTTCTTCATAAATTGGCACGACCAAAACCATTCCGTGTTCTTTGGCAACCGATTGCATCATCTGAACGGTCTTTCCGTTGGGAACTTTTTCGACCGCTTCATACCAGCGCGTCTGCTGTTCGGCGCAGAAATACGGCGTGGTAAAAATCTCCTGAAAACAAAGCATCTGCACACCTTGCGCCGCCGCGTCTTCAACTATTTTCATTTGGTTTTCGATATTCGCTCGTTTAATTTCCTCAATCGGCGCATCTGTCGGCGCGACATTGTGCGCTTGAATCAATCCACATTTTATTATTCTTGACATAATTTCCTCTTCAAATTTTATTTAATTTGTTTGTTTTGTGCGCTCCTAATAATTTCATAAACACTTTTAGCTTTTTCTATTT
>JANOXW010000803.1:0-3549 GCA_031418635.1 Acidobacteriota bacterium | reverse complement strand
AATTCACTTTGCGACAAAGTGAGCTTGATATGCGGCAAAGTGAATTCACTTTGCGACAAAGTGAATTCACCAGACATTATGTTCAATAAGCTAATGGGTGAAAAAATGTTCACTATTTTTCATTGAATATCAGTTAATAGTTAATAATGAATAGTGAACAGTGATAACCGAAGCGGACAATTTCTTTATTTCAAATAATGTCTACTTTAGAAGGTATTTGAAAACTCGAAAGTAATCTAACGCCGACAAGGACGATGGCTGTCTAGGGCGCGTTTCGTTAGTTCGCACTTTGAACGGATGTCGGGACGAAGGCGTTACATTTTTAGGGTTTCCAAACAAGTTTTCAGAAAATTTTGTCCAAAAAAGCAGGCGTGAAATCTGAATTATGAAATTTGATAAAGGAATTGCAAAAAAATATCGCCAATCAATCGAAGACGCTTTTGCTACGATTCTTGAAAAAGGCAATGATGAGCATCGGCGCGTGATGAAGGCGATGATTGATTCAAAAATAACGATTTGCGTGCATCCGGTCAGCCAAGTTTGCGCGTCGGGCATAACGGGAATAACAAATCCTGAGCAGACAAATGAGCGCATTGCGTCGGAAAGATTGAGTTTGCGCGAGGCATTAGGCGAAGTTTTTATCACGATTGCCAAAGAAACGATTGACACGGGTTTTCAGCGCGGATGCGAAGGAACTTTTGTTCACGAAGGTCGCCACGCCTACGATTTCGCGCAGGTGATTGAAAGTTTTTCAAACCTTGACATCAATCCGTTGAGCATTTACAATCCGACACTTTACGAGATGGAATGGTTAGCGCACCGGACTTCCGCCGAATATCTGTTGCGGATGGCAAAGGACGATTATTTGCAGGAAGGTGTTGATTTGATGATATTAAGCGTTCACGAAGGCGCACACGCCGTTTGCGATGACGGCATCAAACGCCGTTTGCGTGAAAATTACGGTTTGACCGAAAACGAAAATCAAGGCAAAACCGCCAGCGAAATGTTCGGTTTGAGGCAAAGATAAAATTTATGAGTGCAACACTTTCCAAAGAAATGGAGCAACACACCTACGGCATTATGAACGATGTCGAAGGCAAACATTGGTGGTTTGTTGGTCGCCGTGCAATTTTAGAAGAATTTTTACGGCAGATAATCCAAAATCCAAAATCCAAAATCCAAAATCCAAAAATTCTTGATGTTGGTTGCGGAACCGGCGCGAATCTTGAAATGTTGGCGAACTTCGGAACGGCGGAAGGCGTTGATGTTTCCGACGATGCGTTGGAATTTTGCAAAGCGAAAGGCTTAAAGGCGCACAAAGGTTTGGCAGAGAGTTTGCCGTTTGAAGATGAAAGTTTTGACCTCGTAACCGCGCTTGATGTTGTTGAACATTTGGACGACGATATTGCCGGACTAAAAGAAATGCACCGAATTCTGAAAAAAGACGGCAAAACGCTGATTTTTGTTCCCGCGTTTATGTGGCTGTGGGGCGTTCAGGACGATATTTCAAATCATCGAATTCGCTACACGAAAAAACAAATTGTCGAAAGATTAAACAAAGCCGGTTTTGAAATTGAACGCGCAACTTACGCCAATTGGACGTTTTTTGCGCCGATTCTCGCAGGCAGAACTCTGATGAAAATTACCGGAATCAAACCCGAATCAGAAAATAACATCAATGTTTCTGCGCTCAACGGAATCTTCGGAAAAATATTTAGTTCAGAAAGATTATGGCTCAAAAATTTCGATTTTCCGTTCGGCGTTTCGATTGTCATTGTAGCGAAGAAGAATTAGCTACGAAAAGACAAAAAAAATCACAAAAAAATTATTCGTGTTCTTTTCGTGTTCTTTCGTGGCTAAAATTGTTAAGAATGAATCAAATTATAAAAAATAAAAATCCTGAATTATCGCTTTTTCTGCCAGTATTGAATGAAGAAGACAATCTGCGTCCGATGCACGCGAAGATTCAGGAAGCGTTAAAAGAATTGGGCAAAACGGCAGAAGTTATCTATGTTGACGATGGTTCGACGGACAAATCTCTAAACATTTTGCGCGAAATTGCGGCGGAAGATTCGCGTGTTCGCGTTATTTCACTCAGAAGAAATTACGGGCAAACGGCGGCAATGAGCGCGGGAATTGATGCCGCGCAAGGTGAGATTTTGATTCCGATGGACGCAGATTTGCAGAATGATCCGAAAGATATTGCGCGACTTCTTGAAAAATTAGACGAAGGCTATGACGTTGTTTCCGGTTGGCGAAAGAATCGTAAAGACAAGTTGATTATGCGAAAAATCCCTTCTTGGGTTGCCAACAGCGTGATTTCAAAAATCGGCGGCGTTCCGCTTCACGATTACGGTTGCAGTTTGAAAGCATATCGCCGCGAAGTCATCCAAGACGTGCGGCTTTACGGCGAAATGCACCGCTTTATCCCGATTTATGCGAGTTGGGCAGGCGCAAGAGTTACCGAAATTCCGGTTGACCACCACGCCCGCACAATGGGCAAATCGAAATACGGAATTTCGCGGACACTCAAAGTCGTGTTCGATTTGATGACGATAAAATTTATGGCTTCGTATCAAACGAAACCGATTTACGTTTTCGGCACATTCGGAGTGGTCGCGTTTTTCGCTTCTATTTTTTCAGGCATCTACGCGCTTTTTCTAAAAGCCGCCGCACGTCTCGGACTTCCGCATTATCAAGCCGATTTTGTCGAAACGCCGTTACCGATTTTATGTATCGTGATGTTTGCCATTTCAATGCAGTTTTTCCTCATGGGTTTATTAGCCGAAATGATCGTCCGAACCTACCACGAATCGCAGAACAAAACGATCTACGCCGTGCGCGAGAAAATTGGATTTTATAAAGATGAATAAAAAGCATATTGATAAATTCATCGAATTTTTTGAAGCAGTAAAAGTTCGTCCACGTATGTATTTTGGTAAATACGATACCGATGTTGTTACTATTTTTACTCACGGATTATATATGTCCTTAAGTATTACTGACCAGTCTTTTCCTAGCATAGATATTCATAAAGTAGCTGCCAAAAATCTTGGCTGGCATTTTAATGCGTTGGGAATTATTCCTGATATGAAAAAGAAAGGACTGTCTGATGAAGAAATGGTAAAAGAATTAATTTCAGTAGAAATTGAGACGTGGAAAAATTTTCGTAACAGTTTAGAAAAATAAATGTGCGGAATAGCAGGTTGGATAAATTTAGAAAATAATCTTTCGCAAAATCATAGCGAAGCCATTTTGCACGCGATGTGTGAGCGGATGAAGCATCGCGGACCGGATTCGGAAGGTTTGTGGCTTGACGAAACGGTTGCGCTTGGGATGCGGCGGCTTTCGGTGATTGATTTGCATACGGGCGAACAGCCGGTTTATTCGGAAGATAAATCAATCATTGTCGTGATGAACGGCGAGCTTTATAATTTCCGCGAAGTCCGCGCCGATTTGGAAAAACGCGGACATAAATTTGAAACGCAAAGCGACACCGAAATTTTGCCGCATCTTTACGAAGAATACGGTGAAACGATGCTCGAACAT
>JANOXW010000802.1:0-3660 GCA_031418635.1 Acidobacteriota bacterium | reverse complement strand
GCACATTGGAAATATAAGGACAATAAACTCGGCAAACAAGAAGAGGATGAAAGTCTTGACGAACTGCGTAAAACGGTTGAAAAACTTTTGCTTCCATTAGTTGAAAACACCAACGAAAACGAAGACCCGGAAGATTTTATCGAATCTTTCAAGCTAGACCTTTATCCGAAAAATGTCTATGCTTTTACGCCGATGGGAAAAGTTATTCAACTTCCGCGTGGGGCAACTCCGATAGATTTTGCCTACGCGATTCACTCAGAAGTTGGCGATAATTGCACCGGCGCAAAGATAAAAGGGCGAATTGTGCCGCTGAGAACCGAACTACAAAACGGCGATGTTATTGAAATTCTGACAACTCCGAATTCAAAACCTTCGCGCGATTGGCTTAATTATGTTGTTACGGCAAAGGCGCGAAACCGTGTGCGTCATTGGATTGCCGAACAGCAACGCACCGAATCAATTGATGTCGGGCGCAAACTGCTCGAAAAAGAAGCTGACAAATTTCATCTTTCGCACAAAAAATTGCTCACCAATGAAGCCGAAATGAAACGGATAGCGAACGAATACGGTTTGGGCAGAGCAGAAGATTTAATCGCTTCAATCGGTTACGGCAAAACTCTGCCGCGCAACGTCATTGCCAAATTTCTCGGCGCGGAAAAGTTTTCCGAACTCGATCCTGATAAAAAGAAAGAAACCACGTTTCAAAGCGGTATGAAAGCCGTCAAGAAATTTATCGGTTTAGGTGAAGATGCGATTATCGTCAAAGGTGTAGATAATTTGTTGACGACTCGCGCCCGTTGTTGCAATCCGCTTCGCGGCGAAGAAATCGTCGGCTATATCTCGCTGGGAAAAGGAATTGTCGTTCACAACAAGCGTTGTAAAAATGTCAAACAATTGATGGTCAACCGCGACCGTATTGTTGATGTCGAATGGGCAAAAAACGAAAAAGAAATAATCCAATCGGTGCGACTTTTAGTAACAACCGAAAATCGCACAGGAATGTTGGCAGGAATTACCAACGCAATTGCCGAAATCAAAACGGGAATCCGTGATGCAAGTGCCAAAGTCTCCAAAGATGATCGTGGTTTAATAGAGGTTACGATTGAGGTTTTTGACAAAAAACACCTTGATAAAGTTATAAGTTCCATTGAACAGGTTTCGGGTGTGATTGCGGTTGAAAGAGTAAATACTTGATGATTTGACCAAACATAATTAGCTTAACGAAACTCTGTAAAACTCTCCGGTTAATGTTGAATTCACACTAATCCTTCTTAAAAATTCAATCTTGCGTAGTTTTAAAGTTGAAAAAAAAACAAAAAAAGGTTATTTATAAGTTCGTTTGTTTTTACAACAAACTTATTAAATATTCTGCTATCGGTGATAATTGGAAACGCGCAAACTTATAATGAAAAGAATATATTTGCAAAAAGCAAAAACACAAATTGCCCGCCCAAATACGATTCGAGACATCAATAAGCAGATAGTTCTAAATTATGTCCGCGACCGTTCACCAATTTCCCGCGCCGAAATTGCCCGCGAAACCGCGCTTCAAAGATCCACCGTTTCAGCCATCGTTGACGATTTGCATCATATCGGTTTGATTGAAGAAATCGGCATGGGCAATTCGACCGGCGGCAGAAAACCGACTTTGCTCAAATTGAAAACAGGCACGCCCGTGGCTATCGGCGTTGATATAACACCGCGCAAAACAACTATCGCCATCGCTGATTTAGCTGGAAAAGTTTTGGAAAAAGTAACAATTCCGACTTCGCAAGATATGGATTTTATGTCCGGGCAAATTATTAGTCGGGTTTCAAACTTTGCCGAAAAATATGATAAAAATGAATTAGAAGTCGGTATTTCCGTGCCAGGCGTTACCGACCAAGCCAACGGAACAGTACTGTATGTGCCGTATTTTCAGTGGCACGATTGGGACATCAGCCGGCAAATTACAGAAAAAACGAATTTGCGTGTAACCATAGACAATGATGCCAATGCCATCGCTTTAGCCGAATTATGGTTCGGACGCGAAGAAATTAGAAAAATCAGAAATTTTATCACCGTGTTAGTCGCCGAAGGTGTCGGCACGGGCATAATTTTTGACGGACAAATTTATCGTGGCGAAAAAGGCGCGGCGGGTGAGTTCGGACATATGGTTGTCGGCACTGATGCGCCGGTTCAATGTTCTTGCGGTAGCCGCGATTGTTGGGAAGCGCACGCTTCGGAAAATGCGATGCTCACTCGTTATACCAACTCGTTTGAAAAATTGAATGCTAATGGAATAGACATCGCCCAATTAGTTGATTTGGCAAATAACGGCGAAGTAAAAGCGGTTCGGGCGATAAAAGAAACCGCCCATTTTCTCGGTATCGGCATCTCGAATCTCATCGTCGGGCTGAGTCCGCAAGCCGTCGTCGTTGACGGAAGCATCACGCGAGCGTGGGATTTAATCGCCGACGAACTAAATTCGATTGCTGAAAGAAGCGTCCGCCGCGGTTTGCCGAAAACGATTATTATGGCTTCGTCGCTTGGCGATTCACCGACTTTAATCGGTTCTCTAAGTCTTGTTTTAGCACGAAAATTTGCCTCAGCCAGCTAAGAATGTAAATTTTATGCAAACTTATCTTGACAATTTAGTTAATCGCCATTTAAACTTTGTTTGTTCTCTCAACAAACTAATTTTGTCTGATTATTAGAATTTTAAGTGGAAAGAGTTGAGATTTGTTGCTGAAAATATGATAATTAGATCAATAAAGTATCAAGCAAAATTTTTTGCAAATCGAAAAACGACGGTAAATAAAAATTAAATTCTTGTTGCCAATAGAGTTAGATAAAGACAAATACTTATAAATTCGATTTATTTATTTGTCTTTTAGGTGTAAGAAAAATCAACTTCTTTCTGAAAGAAGCAAATAATTATCATAGAAAGCGTGAAAAATTTAATGAAACCGGATGAGGATCAAGCATCTTCTCCTACAAATGAGGTTGTAAAAATATGAGTAAAACACTAAAAAAATCGGTCTTTTTTTGTATGACGTTGATGCTTTGTGTTTTGGCATTGGGTAATATCGCCATTGCTCAAAATAATAAGGGAAGCATTATCGGCACGGTCAAAGACCCAAACGGCGCGGTTGTCCCGAACGCCAAAGTAACAATAACCAATAATGCCGATGGTCAAAGCCGTGAAGTAACCAGTAACGACAGCGGAGATTTTGCCGTTCCCAATTTAGACCCGGGCAACTACAAAGTTAGCGTCGAGTCAAGCGGATTCAAAACGCTGGTTTTAACATCGGTAACTTTGCAGACCAATGCGCGAGTGCCGATTGATGCCACTTTTACCGAAGTTTCAGGAGCTGGTGAAAATGTTGTAACTATTACTAACGACAGCGCGCCGGTAGTTGAAAGTGAAACGAGTGTGCGCGGCGATGTTATTACCGGACGCGAAGTCGTTGACTTGCCGATTCCGCAACGCAACTTTACGCTTTTGGCGGCACTTTCGCCGGGCGTAACTCGTCCTTCTGGAGTATCAGTTGGTGTTTTGGCAGGTAGCGGAAATTTTGTGAACGGTGGTGCCGGGTCTTCGACAGAATCTACCCGTTTCCGCGAATCCGGCGGCTCGGTCATTTCATCCAACGGAGCGCGGGTTACCCAAAATAAAAT
>JANOXW010000801.1:0-2399 GCA_031418635.1 Acidobacteriota bacterium | reverse complement strand
CGTTCCGCCCGGAACTTGCGGCGATTATGACGGCGACGGACGCATCGGCACAGCCGAAGACAACGACACACCGTTTGACCGCGTTTTCGGCACAATCAATGCGGCAAATAGTGCCGCCGGCATCAACAACAACGGCACGATTACGATTGTGGCTAACGGAACTTTTCCCGAAGTCGTGATGATTACCGGCAATGTTACATTGCAAGCCGCGCCCGGAGTCGCCGCAAGCATTGACGCGGTTGTGCAAGGCGAAGCCGGCAGTGGCGCACGACAAGGGCAACCCGGCATTATTGTCAATTCGACGGTAAATAACGCTGTCGTGATTCGCAATATCTTGAGTAAAAACTGGACTAGCGGAATTCGCATAATGGGCGATTCGCGTGTTTCCATCCAAAACTGTCGGTTTGAAAACAATGTCAACTTCGGCATTGAGGTTGAAGGTAATGCACGAGTTACCGTTTCAAAAAGCACGGTTCGGGCAACCGGATTTCGCATCAGTCCTGCCGGCGGATTTCCATTTAACAACGCGCCGAGTCCGGGAACCGGCATTCATTTTATCGGCAATTCCAGTGGCGCGATATTTTCAACCTCGGTTAGTGGAAGTTTTAGCACAGGTATTTCCGACTTTAGCACCGGAAGTGTTTGCGCTTTTGCGATAAATGTTTTTGACAACAGTCCAAATTTACTGAATATTGTTCCCTCCGCTACTCCGTGTAGTTAGGAATCCTTGAGTCATTAAAGTAACAACTCGCTTTATTGGCATTTTATTGGGTAACATTGCGCTACGAAATGCAATGTTACCCGGTTTTTTTGTCTAAAAAACACAGGGCTTTAATTCACCATTTACCATTTACCATTTACCATTTACTTGCTTAGTTGGCGATGATTTGCCGATAAACTTCCGTGTCAACATTGCCGCCGCTGACGACGAGGCAAACTTTCTTATCAACAAATTTGTCCGCCTTTTCCAAAATTGCGCCCAGCGATAACGCGCCTGTCGGTTCAACCTTTAAGTTTGCCAATGAAAACAGCAAACCGACTGCTTCGCGGATCTTTTCTTCGGAAACTTCGATAATTCCTGCCAAACCCGTTTGCAAAATTGCCCAATTATGATTGCCTAAACTAATCGTTCTCGCGCCGTCGGCAATTGTTTGTGGTTCAAATTCGTTGCGGATAATTTTTCCCGCTTGCAATGAACGCGCCGCGTCGTTGGCAAGCAACGGTTCTGCGCCAAAAACTTGCGCCTGATTTCCATTTCGACACAAACCCGTGATTATTCCCGATGAAAGACCGCCGCCGCCGATTGGCGAAATGACGACATCAAAAACTTTTTCCGCAAGTTCGTCGCCCAAACTTGCATTGCCTTCGATAACGTGCAAATCATCATACGCCGAAGCGACATAACAATCAGGCATTGTTTCGGCTAATTCCGCCACGCGCTCCATTCGTCCGACTTTTGTTGTGTCAATCAAATCAACCGTTGCGCCATAGCTTTTTACACCTTCGATTTTTACTTGCGCCGAAGTTTCGGGCATTACGACCGTGCATTTCTTGCCCAACATCTGACACGCAAAAGCCAATGCTTGACCGAAATTGCCTGATGATGCAGTTAAAATCTCGTCATTCGGAACATTCAACGCAAGATTGTAAGCGGCGCGAAATTTGAAACTTCCGGTGTGCTGAAAAGTTTCCGAAGCGATTGTTAAATCAATTCCAAGATAAGTTTTTAGTTTTTCCGATTCGATAAAAGTGGTCGGGCGAATGGCTTTACGCAAAGTTTTCATACTAAGAAATTTACCCGCTTTTCTATCTTTTTTGCAACGACAAAAAAAATCTGAAAAAAAATGCGTTACGTTTTGCCGCCAAAAATCACAACCTATTGAAGCACGAAAAAAGGCGAAATGCCTCGTGCAAATCTAAACTTTAGGAGATATAAAAATGAAAAGTAAATTGAATTTAATCGTAACAATTTTAGCTATGTTAATTTTTAATGGGATAACAAACGCCCAAGAAGTAATGGACGCAAAAAAACATCCCAAAGGCTGTCCGAAGAATGCAAAAAGTCAACTTATTGCAAGGGACAGCACAACGAAAATTGTGCTTTCGCCAATGTTTGCAATATATGCGGCACAAACTTCCGGTAACCCGAAATTCCCAAGACGCGGGTATGGTGAAAAAGGTCCCGATAGAATTTTTTACGATAGTTTTCCAATTGGTGCTTGCCGTATTTGTGCTGCAACGCTGACCGCTCAAGTTGTTAATGAAGGCGGTCATAACGACGCTCTTCACGTTTGGTTTTCATCCGACACACTGCCTCCGACTTCACCGACTCTTGTGAGTTTGTTGTCATATAGCACGCCGGGCGCAACTTCACCTTTCGGTTTGTGGGCATCTGCAAC
>JANOXW010000800.1:0-8039 GCA_031418635.1 Acidobacteriota bacterium | reverse complement strand
TAATTTTCTGACTTTTTAGTGTAATTTTGTGTCATAGCGTATCTCCTTTTCAGGCTCTTTGCCTGTTTTGTTTTTTAGTCAAAAACAAGGATACGCTATTTTTATCTTTTTTCTATTTCCACAACTTTTGATACTACCTCCAAAAAAATGGATAGTGAATTGCAATAACATTATCCACTATCCATCGCTGATTTTCCAATCTGAAATGTTACAGACTGATTTGTGCGTGTTCGCCACCGTCGGCACGTTCGCCCGTTACGAGCGATTTCAAAAGCCCGAAAGCCTGCACCAACGAACTCGAAGCTGAGTCCCAATATTCGGCTTGATTGGCATTAACTTTGAGCAAAATTATGTCAGGTTCGTCCAAGCCTTTCGGAAACCACGCCTTCAAAATCGGACTCCAAAGTTCTTCCATCTTTGCCTTGTCAGTAACGATTTCCGCCGTTCCCGAAATTGAAACATAACTATTATCGGCGGGCGCGGCATAGCTGACATTAACCCGATTATCTTTTTCTATTTCTTCGGCTTTATGCGTGTTTGAACTCGTAAAAAACCACAAATCACCGTCAAACTCAGCCTGTTGCGTCTGCATCGGACGCGACCGTAACACGCCACCGTCATTCGTCGTCAACATCGCAACCTCCACATCTTTAATAATAGATTTTAACTTTTCTAATTCTTCCGCTTGTTTGTTTTCCATAAACTTCCCTTGTTCAAAATAAATTTTGCCGTCAAAAATAACCGACAATAATTAAATCTTACAATCCAAAGCGCAAAATCTAAAATCCAAATCAAGATGTATGATCAATAATAATCTTCCAGCCGTCTTTGAATTTCCTAAAATTGAGCGTGAAAAGTCCCGTCGGTTTATCCATTTCGCGCACGAGCGTAAAACGCCCAAGCACGACCGCCGATTCTTTGCTCGTTATGGTTATTTCCAAATCGGTAAAACTCAAAACGCCCATTTTAGCGCGTGTATCGTATGATTTTTTATATCGTTCAAGCGTCGGTTGCCAACCTTTTGTAACATTATTGCCCGAAACAAAAGTCATGTTTGGCGAATTCCAATAGCCTTTCATAAACCCGTCAATGTCGCCGCGATTCCACGCCGCAACCTGTTCGTCCATCACTTGACGCACATCCGTCTTTATTTTATCTTCCTTTGATTGTGCAAAAATCACACTACCCAAAACTAAACTTAGCGCAAAACTTATAAAAATATTTTTCATAATGCTGATACAATAGCATATAATCTTTACGAAAAAAACGCGGTAAAAGGAGAACTGAAATGCGAAAAGTTGTGTTAAGTCTTGGCGTTAGTTTAGACCATTACATCGCCCGCAAAGACGGCGCGGTTGATTGGCTTTCGATGGATTGGGATTATGATTGGATGGCGTTTTTTAAGACGATTGATGTCGTGCTGATGGGACGCAAAACTCTGGAACACGCGCTAAAAATGTTTCCGTCAAAAGGCAAAGCGAAAAATCCGTATCAAGGAATGGAAACTTATCTTTTTTCACGCAGTTTGAAGGAAAGCGGTGTTGACGGCATCGAATTGGTTTCGGGAAATCTGAAAGAATTTGTCGCAAATCTCAAAAAGAAAGACGGCAAAAATATATGGCTTTCAGGCGGCGGCGAACTTGCGAAAAGTTTTTTGGACAAAAACCTTGTTGACGAAATTTCGCTTGGCGTAACGCCGATTTTGTTGGGTTCGGGACTTCCGCTTTTTCCCGAACTTGTCCGCGAAGTGCCGCTACGATTCGTTTCGTGCAACATCTGCCGCCACAAAAAAGAAGACAACGCAATGCTCGAACTGCTTTATGAGGTTAAAAAATAGTTCAAGGTTTCTGGTTTCTGGTTTAAGAATATTGTTTGACCTGAAACCTTGAACCTGAAACCTTGAACTATTTTCTCAGCCAACCGAACAGCGCATTGACCGTAATATCACGGTTGGTTTCATAAATCGCTCTAGTCAAAGGAATGCCCATCGGACAAACTTGGATACAATTTTGCGCGTTGCCGCAATTAGTGATGCCGTCTTCTTGCGTCAAACCTTCGAGTCGTTCGTCCATCGTAATTTTGCCCGTCGGGTGCATATTAAAAAGCCGCGCCTGTGCAATCGCCTGCGGTCCGATGTAGTTATCATCGTGATATTGCGGACACGCTTCGAGACAACATCCGCACGTCATACAGCGCGAATAAGCGTAACGCTCTTGTTGTGTTTCCTGCGAAATATGCGGTCCGGGACCTAAATCATAACTGCCGTCGAGTTCAATCCACGCGTGAACTTGCTTTAAATGATTAAACATCGGCGTTCGGTCAACCTTCAGATCGCGCACATTCGGAAACTTCGACATCGGTTCAAGCGTGATGGTATTTCCGCCCGACGCAACCAAAAGATCATCAACCAACGCCGAACACGACTGACGAACGCGCCCGTTGATAACCATAGTGCAAATGCCGCACACCTGTTCGAGACAATTCATATCCCAAACCGGCGGCGTGGTTTGTTTGCCGTCTTTGGTAACGGGATTTTTACGAATCTCCATCAACGCGGAAATGATGTTCAGGTTTTTGCGATACGGAATCTCAAAAGTTTCCGTATATTGCGCCGCATCCATTTTCTCGCGTCTCGAAATGCGAATCTCAACCGTTGACGGCGGATTCGTCAACCGCTTTTTTTCTGCGTGTCCGTTTGTTTCGCTCATAAAAGTTCTTCCGTTTCAAATTCGACTAAATCGTAAATCTCACTTAAACTAATCGTCGTTTCCACCGATTCAAGATAAACTTCGCTGTTTAATCCGATGGTCGCCTTGTAAATCCATTTTCCGTCTGCTTGACGATTATATTGCTGAACGGCAGGCTGATTTTGCGAAATCAAAACATATTCTTGAAACGATTCGGTGTGTTGATAAGTAAAAAACTTGTCGTTTTTATCATACTTTTTCGTGCTTTCAGACAATACTTCGACTAACAAAATCGGGTTTTCAACAATATCGCGTCTGCCTTTGTAAAATTTGCGTTCGCCGCACACAACCGTAACATCAGGATAAAAAAATGTCCCGACTTCTTCCACCCAAACTTTCATTTCACTCGGATATGCGCGACATTTTCCGCGAAGTTTGTCCGCCAAAATCTTTGCCACATTAAAACTGATTTGAATATGCGATTCCGTGCCGCCAGCCATTTCAAAAATATAGCCGTCCAAATACTCGCTTCGATATTCGGCTTGTTCTTCCAAAGCCAAATATTCTTCGGGTGTATATGTCTTCTCTTTTTTAATGCCAACATCTTTAAGATTCATCCTTTTCGTGAATTTCTTCAAAAGATTCACCGTCTTTTATTTGTGCGTCTTTTTGGTTGACGGTAAATTGTCGGTCGGTATTTTCGGGTTTTTGCTCAAAACCTTCCTCCACAATTTGCGGTGCGCCACTTTTTTGCGGTAATTGACTTGTGCCGGCGGCTTTGGCTTTGCCGCTTGAATAATCGCGCTTGCGTGGTTCGATTAAACCGAGTTCGACAGCTTCGTAACTCAAAATCGGTGCTTCGGATGACCATTCAGCAATTGTCGTTTTTAAATACTTTTCATCATTGCGGTCTGGAAATTCAGGCTTATAATGTGCGCCGCGCGATTCGTCTCGATTTAGTGCGCCAAGCGTGATGACGCGGGCGAGTTCGAGCATATTTTTTAATTGCCGAGCGTGCGGAACGGCTTGCGTCGCCCACAAATTCGAGTCGTTTATCGAAATGCGTTTCAGACGCTCTTGTAGTTCGAGCAATTTATCGTCAGTCGCTTGCAGACGGTCATTATAACGCACGACGGTTACGTTGTCGGTCATAATTTTGCCCATTTCTTCGTGCAGTTTATATTGATTTTCTGTTCCCGTCTGCTTGATCAGGTTATTATTTATTTCTTGCTGACGTTTCAGTTCCGACGAATAAAGTCCGTTTGTTTCCGTGTTTCCGCGCTCGACGTTTTTGGCATAATCAATCGCCGACGGCGCGGCGACGAATCCGCCATAGACACAAGACAAAAGCGAATTCGCGCCTAAACGATTTGCGCCGTGAATCGAATAATCACATTCGCCCGCCGCGAAAAGTCCGGGAATATTCGTGCGTTGTTCAAAATCAACCCAAAGTCCGCCCATCGAATAATGAACGCCGGGAAAAATTCGCATCGGCACATAACGCGGATCGTCGCCGACGAACATCTCGTAAATTTCCAAAATCGCGCCGAGTTTCTCCGTCAAAACTTTCGCCGGAATATGCGTCAAATCTAAATAAACTTGATTTTCGCCGTTCACTCCGCCGCCTTCGATGCAGACTTGGAAAATCTCGCGGGTGGCAATATCACGCGGCACGAGATTGCCGTAAGCCGGATATTTTTCTTCGAGAAAATAACGGCGTTCTGCTTCGGGAATGTCTTTCGGACTGCGCTTATCCGTCGGATTGCGCGGCACCCAAACGCGCCCGCCTTCGCCACGTGCTGATTCGCTCATCAAGCGCAATTTATCTTCGCCCGGAATCGAAGTCGGATGTACTTGGATAAATTCGCCGTTGGCATATTTCGCACCTTGCTGATATGCGATTGAGGTGGCACTTCCCGTGCATACTTGCGAATTAGTTGATTTTCCCCAAATCAATCCTGGTCCGCCGGTTGCCATAATCACCGCGTCGGCTTCAAACGATTTCAGTTCAAGCGTTTGCAAATTCATCGCAATCAGACCGCGACAAACCTGATGGTCGTCCAAGACGAGCGACACCATTTCCCAACCTTCAAATTTGTTGACTTTTCCTTCGGATTCAAAACGCCGCACTTGTTCATCCAACGCATATAAAAGCTGTTGTCCGGTTGACGCACCCGCAAACGCCGTTCGGTGATGAAGCGTTCCGCCAAATCTGCGAAAATCCATCAAACCTTCTTTCGTGCGCGAAAACGGAACGCCCATTCGGTCAAACAGATAAATAATCTGCGGAGCCATCTCGCACATTTTTTGCACGGGTGGCTGATTTGCCAAAAAATCGCCGCCATAAACCGTGTCGTCAAAATGTTTCCACGGCGAATCGCCTTCGCCCTTCGTGTTGACCGCGCCGTTTATGCCGCCCTGAGCGCAAACCGAATGCGAACGCTTGACCGGAACAACCGACAGTAAATCTACGTCATGTCCGGCTTCGGCAATCTTCATCGCCGCCGCAAGTCCCGCAAGTCCGCCGCCAACTATCGCTATTTTTATTTTCGATGCCATAAATTTTTAATAAACTTCGTCGTGTGTGCCGATTGTTTGCAATAAAATTGCGTCTTCGTTTTCAGCCTTAACAATTTTGAAAAGAATTCGTATATCGTATGTAACGCTACAAGACCAATAACCTTCAAATCTTCCTTTCAATTTGTGGGTTCTTAAATTTGGATTAAACAAATCAGATTCCAAGTCTTTCAAGGTTGCTTGAATAGTCATTTTTAAATGACTATTTCTTTTTATCAAACGCTTTGATGTTCTGATAAAAGTTGGAGAAAAGAGCAATTTCACGATAAAACCTCTTTCATAAAATCATCAACACTCATCGGTTTGCATAAACCTTTTTCAAATTCCTCTTCAGAACTTTTTATATCTTTCAAAAGTTGTTCTCGACGATACTCCGCTAAATGATGTTGCAAAATATCAACCAAAGTTTCTTTTTCGTCAACCGTAAATTTTTCGATTGTTTCTAACACATCTGAAAATGTTGTTTGCATAAAAACTCCTAATTCTTCAAACCTCAAAATCTTCTCGAACCGTTCGGCTCAACAATACCTTTTTTCTCGGCTTCTTCGCACAAAACAGCCGGTAACAATCCGCATTTTGTATTAAATGCGACCATTGCATTGATGCCGACTGCCGACAGGAAAAACGCCAAACCGACGCAAGCGTAAAGTGCGTATTTCTGCGCCTTTTCGCCGATCAAAATGCCCCAATCAACCGCGAATAAAAAGAATCCGTAAGCGAGATGCCACGCTGTCGCTGTTATGCCCAAAACATATAGAATAAAAACCCAGCCGATTTGAAATTCGTTTGAAACGATTCTAAATGCCAAATCTGCATTGCCCGCCACGGGCGTTGTGTTGAGTCCGGGAACTAATCCGAAACGAAAATTCAAAATATGAAATGTCAGAAAGAAAAACAGAAAAATGCCTGTAACGCGCTGAAAAACGTAAAACCAATTCCGCCCAAAACTATAATTCAGCGCATTCGGCTTCGCTTCCGCCGAGATGATGATGCCGTAAATCGAATGAAACAGCAGCGGCAGAAAAATACCGAAAATCTCGACAAACAGCAGATACGGAATATGATGAATATCGGCAACCGCGTCGTTAAAAACCTTATCGCCACTCATCGCCTTTGAATTGGTGAACATATGAACAAAGAAAAACATTCCAAGCGGCACGATGCCCGTTAATTGATGCAGTTTCCGCATCAGAAAAGTTCGGCTGATTTTGATAGACATAACTAATTTTCAGTTTTAAGATTTTTGATTTGCGTTTATATTTTGAAATCTTAAATCAAAATTCGCAAATCAGTAATCTATGTTTTCCATTTAGCATATTATATCTTTTTATTGATAAGATAAAATGAATAATCTTGCACAAATTGTGTAGGAATTCTTATTAAGTTCGTTTCCTGTTTCAGGCTTCAGAATATATTAACCTGAAACTTGACACCTGAAACTAAATTTATGCACATCGAAACATTAAAAGTATTTTGTGATTTAGTCGAGATGCAGAGTTTTTCGCTTGCGGCGGAGCGCAATTTCGTTACGCAATCAGCCGTTAGCCAGCAAATTCGGACACTTGAAGACAAGTTCAAACGCCGTCTCTTGGAGCGTGTGCGCGGACGGCGCGAAGTGAAATTAACGCCGGCGGGCGAAGTTTTTTACCGCGAATGCAAAAATGTATTGGCGAGTTACGACCAACTCAACGAAGGTATGCGCGGACTCGTCGGCAAAATCAGTGGCACGGTCAAAGTCGCCACCGTTTATAGCGTCGGACTTCACGAACTTCCGCCGAAGGTGCGCGAATTTATGTCAAAATTCCCGTCGGTCAAAATTGATTTGGAATATTCACGCACAACTCGTGTCGTGCGTGATGTTTTAAATGGAACTGTCGAACTCGGCGTTGTGTCATTTCCCGAACCGAAACGTGGACTAACGATTGTGCCGATGGCAAGCGACAGATTAGTTTTGATATGTCCGCCCGAACACGAATTTGCCGAACGTGAAAAGATGAAAATTACCGAACTAAAAGGTCAAGATTTTGTCCATTTTGAACGCGACATTCCGACGCGCAAGGCAACTGATAAAATCTTGAAATCTTATGGCATTGAGGTTACCAAAGTCGCCGAATTCGATAACATAGAAACCATTAAACGCGCTGTCGAAGTTGGTTTCGGCGTAGCCATCGTGCCATATCTGAGCGTCAAAGACGAAGAAAAAAACGGTCAGCTTTTTATAATTGAATTAGCCGAAAAAGATTGGATTCGTCCTGTTGGCGTAATTTATCGAACCGACCGAACGCTCTCGATTGCCGCCAAAAAATTTGTTCAGCTTCTCGAAAGTCAGACATTAAATGCAATAAACGATTTCTGAGTTGAATCTCCAAAGCCAAAACTTACATTGAGGAAAAGCAAAAATAATACGACTTTATTGATTGAGAGCATATAAACCGTTTGATGCGTGAAAAAAAATCCAAAAGCAATTGTCGAAAGTGGCTTCTCGGCTCGAAACTTGCGTTGCGTCTTGCGGAAACTAGCGCAGTCTGCAAATGCGGACAGCTTTTTCACAAATTCGACGATTCGGATAAACGAGAATTTTAATGTGTTTGCGGTTTGCGATATGAAATTGAAAATCGAGATGTAAAGGAATGTTAAAATAATATTCCGAATTTGTATTCTGTTATGGGCAAAGAAGATTGGTATCGAAAAACAACGTGGTCAAAATCAGACAAGGAAGAATTTTTTGAACGTCTGAAAAGAAGCCGAACCAGTTTTCACAAAGCACAATATTTG
>JANOXW010000799.1:0-3498 GCA_031418635.1 Acidobacteriota bacterium | reverse complement strand
ATTGCGGGGATTGCGCGACAGGCGTTGGCAAAAGATTTTATGGCGATTGACACCACCAAAGCCCGCGTGATGTTATTTGAAGGTGGCGACAGAATCTTAAATACTTTTGACAAATCGCTTTCCGAACACGCCAAAAAAGATTTGGAAGATTTGGGTGTGGAAGTCCGGCTCAACAGTTTTGTAACTGACCTTCAACCGGGACGAGTCAAAGTTGGCGAAAATTGGATTGATTGCGATGTCGCGGTGTGGGCGACGGGCGTTGCCGCTTCGCATCTCGGCAAAAAATTGGGCGCGGAAACCGATAAAGCCGGACGAGTTTTTGTCAATAAAGATTTGACGATTCCGAACCACGAAAATATCTTTATCATCGGCGATATGACTTCGTTGAAAATGGACGACGGCAAACCCGTTCCAGGTGTTGCGCCTGTCGCGATTCAAATGGCGGAAAATGCTTGCGCCAACATTTTGCACGATTTAAAGGGCGAATCGCGCCAAGATTTCAAGTATTGGGATAAAGGTTCGATGGCGACAATCGGTAAAAACAAAGCGATTGTCGAAGCCGGCAGATTTAAGCTAACGGGCTTTATCGCGTGGTTGGCGTGGCTTTTCGTTCACGTTATTTCACTCATCGGCTTCAAAAATCGCCTCTACGTTTTGAGCGAATGGTTTTGGGCTTACCTGACACGCGAGAGAAGCGCGAGATTGATAACCGGCGACGCGGAAGAATTGGAAGCCGCAGTACGTTTTTTGGAAGCTAAACCGATGCCCGAAGTTTTGCCGAAAAAGCGTCGTAAAAAAGCCGTCAAATAACGATGGTTTTGAAGAAAATTTAGTTTATTTGGCAAAAATAATATCTAATGAAAAAAATTATTTGTTTTGTTTTTATTGGGCTTTTGTGTGGTTTTACAGCGAAAGCAAGTGAACCGGCGATTTGGTCAATCAACACTCGCGCCGAAGTTTTGAAAGGCAATGCCAAAGGCGTTGCCATCAATGAAAACGGCACGATAAGCCTCGCGCCAAAGTTGACGCAGGTTTTTAATACCGAGCAATCTTACGTTTGGTCAAGCGCGATTGATGCCGGTGGCAATGTGTTTTTAGGCACAGGCAGCGACGGCAAAATTTTCAAGGTTGACGCTCTCGGCAAAGGCACGCTTTTTTACGACACTAACGAACTAAACATGGCGGCGTTGGCAATCGGCAAAAACGGTGAACTCTTTGCCGGAACTTCGCCCGACGGCAAGGTTTATCGGATTGACACAAATGGCAACGCAAGCGTTTTTTTTGATCCGCAAGAAAAATATATTTGGTCGTTGGCAGTTTTTAATGACGGAAGTTTAGCGATTGGAACAGGCGAAAACGGCAAGATTTATCGCGTCAAAACGGCAAATGCGTCGCCTGAAAATTCGCTTTTATTTGACACCAGCGAAACGCACATTATTTCTTTGGCAACCGACAAACAAGGAAATCTTTACGCCGGAACAGATGCCAACGGCTTAGTATTGCGATTTTCATCCGACGGCAAACCTTTCGCGCTGCTCGATTCGTCTCTGCGCGAAATTCACGATATTGCTGTCGGCGAAGACGGTTCGGTTTATGTTTTAGCGTTGAGCGACGCGGCTTCGGCTTCAAAACCAACTACCACGACGGCAACTGCTACGACCGAAAGCGTTGAAACAGCTACAACGCCGACACCTGAACCGGCACCAAAAAGCCGTTACGATTTGGCGGGCGCAAAATCGGCGGTTTATCGCATTTTGCCCGATGGCGGAAGCGATATTATTTGGAATTCGGCAAGTGTAACGGCGTTTTCAATTTACGCGCATCAAACAGGAAACGGTGTTTTAATCGGCACTTCCGACAAAGGCAGAGTCTATAATGTCAGCAACGATGGGCGCGAAACTTTGCTTCTGCAATCAAACGAAGGGCAAATTTCCACTTTGGCGACCAACGGAAAAAATCTGTTTGCGACTTCGAGCAATCAAGGCAAACTTTATCGTTTCGGCGCAGAAACCGAAGCCGAAGGCAGTTATGAATCAACGATTTTGAATGCCAAAGCAAGCGCGGCTTGGGGCAGAATTTGGTGGCGTTCAAGCGGCAGCGTCGCGCTTCAAACGCGAAGTGGAAACACCGAGAAAGCTGATGAAACGTGGAGCGATTGGAGCGCAAGTTATGCCGACCAAAAAGGAGCGCAAGTTTCGAGTCCGAAAGCAAAATATTTGCAATGGCGGGCGATTTTGAAAGGTGCGGCGACGTTAAGCGAAGTAAATGTTTCCTACTTGGCAAGAAACATCGCGCCCGAAGTTCTTTCGATTCAGATTTTGCCCACTAATGTCGGATTATTGGCAAATCCGCCGGTGCAAATTGACCCGAATATCGAACTTTCCGGCTTAAATCCGGTTGATTTCGGTTTGCCGCCGATATTTAATATTCCGCCGCGAAAAGCCTATCTGCGCGGGGCGCGTTCTCTGCAATGGACAGCCGAAGACCGCAACGGCGACAAATTGGAATACGACGTTTATTATCGTGAAACTACGGAAACAAACTTCAAACTTCTGCGCGAAAATTTGGCGGATAATTTTTTCACGATTGACGGCGCGGCACTTGCGGATGGACGCTATATTTTCAAAATCACGGCGAAAGATTCACTTTCAAATCCGAACAGTTCAAGTTTGTCAGGCGAGAAAATTAGCGAACCGTTTGATATTGACAACACGCCGCCAACGGTTTCCGCCGTTGGAACGCCACAAATTGTTGGCGATAAAGCGCGAATTATTTTTGAAGCCAACGATTCAGCAAGTTTCTTAAACCGCGCCGAATACAGCATCAACGGCAGCAATTGGCAAGCGGTTTTTGCCGACGATGGCATTTCCGACAGCCCGAAAGAGCGTTACACTTTAGAAATTCCACTCAAAACGGCGGGCGAATATACGTTTGCTCTGCGCGTTTTTGATGCCAACGGAAATGTCGGAAGTTCGCGGGTGGTGGCAAGAAGATAAATAAACTTGACTACCGAAGAAATAACTGAATCATTCTTATTTGGTCTAGACTTACAACATCAATTTGCGAGTTCATTAAAAATCCGTAAAGCGGTCTGTCGTCAGTTAAAACTAAATAAGAATTTTTTGCCGTTTCAGTTATCGCAGTATCAGCCAAACCAAAATTAAAAAAAGCGTTGCGCTTGGAAACTTCAGAACTTTCCAGAAAAATTTCTTTTGATTTTTCAATATAAGTTTGTAAAAGAGTTGGTAGATTTTGCCTGTTTCTTATCAAGTTGCTAACTTCGGTCAAGACGTGCGGAGTAGTAATCTTTAAGTCAAAGTAATCAATAAATTTGGAGACTTTATAGAAGTCATTGGTGGTGAACATTGAGGTTCGGGAAAAATCTCGAATGAGCGAAATATCAAGTGAACCGATTAGGTAAAGTAAAATAATATTCGTATCAATTAAGAGTCCTTTTTGTTTATACTTTTGAATCAATTTCAATAAATAATCATTCAT
>JANOXW010000798.1:0-15590 GCA_031418635.1 Acidobacteriota bacterium | reverse complement strand
GTTTCGGCAACGGCTGTCAATCGAACTTACGATGGCACGACCGATGCGACGGTGATGTTGTCCGGCGACAATGTAGCGGGCGATATACTCACAATAAACTTTGTGAGCGCGTCGTTCGATACAAAAAATGTCGGCAACGGCAAAACCGTGACGGTCAACGGCATTACGGTAACAGGCGCGGATATGGGCAATTATGTTTTAGCCTCAAATTCCACAACTACGACCGCCAATATCACGACGCGAACATTGGCAGTAACGGCAACAGCCGCGAGCAAGACTTATGACGGCAACACAACGGCAAGCGTGATGCTATCGGATAATCGCGTGGCGGGCGATGTTTTATCAATCGCTTATACGACCGCGACATTTGATACAAAAGATGTTGGTACGGGCAAAACCGTAACGGTCAACAGCATTTCGGTTAGCGGTACTGATTCGGGAAATTATTCCGCCAATACTTCGGCAACTGCCATGGGTGATATTACGGCTTTAGCAATTACGGGAAGCATCACGGCGGCAAGCAAAACTTACGACGGATTAACAACGGCAATGATTTTGACGCGCACTTTGTCAGGCGTTATCGGAATGGACGTTGTTTCTTACACAGGCGGCACGGCGACGTTCGCGGATAAAAATGTCGCTAACGGCAAAACCGTAACTGCGACCGGACTCGGTTTGTCGGGGGCAGCTGCCGGAAATTACACGGTCAACTCGACGGCAGTAACAACCGCCAATATCACGGCGCGGACATTAACCGTTTCGGCTTCCGGCGTAAATAAAGTCTATGACGGCAATTCAAACGCGACCGTTAGTTTGTCTGACGATAAAGTTTCGGGCGACGATTTAACAACGAGTTACGCAAGTGCTTCATTCAATAATAAAAACGTCGGCACGAATAAACCCGTCAGCGTTTCCGGTATTTCGATTTTCGGCGGCGCGGACGCGGGCAATTACGTTTTGGGCAATACGACGGCAAACACGACCGCCAATATTACCCAAAAAACCTTGACCGTTTCGGCTTCCGGCGTGAACAAAACTTACGACGGTAACGCTTCGGCGACAGTCAATTTAAGCGACGACCGCGTGGCGGGCGATGTCTTGACGGCGAGTTATACGAGTGCGATGTTTGCCAATAAAAATGTCGGCACGGGCAA
The DNA here is from genome assembly GCA_031418635.1 of Acidobacteriota bacterium. Classification (GTDB taxonomy): domain Bacteria; phylum Acidobacteriota; class Blastocatellia; order Pyrinomonadales; family Pyrinomonadaceae. The sequence continues at coordinate 14,436 of JANOXW010000798.1, read as the reverse complement.
GACGGTTTCTGTTTCGGGCATTTCGATTAGCGGAACTGATGCCGGAAATTATCTGCTCGGCAACACCACCGCGATGACGACCGCCGACATCTCGGCTCTCGGAATTACCGGAAGTATCACGGCGGCAAGCAAGATTTATGACGGAAACGCTAGCGCGATGATTACCAGCCGCACTTTAAGCGGGCAAGTTTCGGGCGATGCTGTTTCTTATACGGGCGGCGCAGCGACATTTGATAATAAAAATGTCGGTATTGGCAAAACTGTAACGGCAACGGGCTTGACTCTATCGGGCGCAGATGCGGGCAATTACACGGTTAATTCAACCGCAATGACCACTGCCGACATCACGGCGTTGGCAATCGTCGGAAGCATTACCGCGAACAGTAAAACTTACGATGGATTGACGGCGGCGACAATCGCCACGCGCACTTTGACCGGCGTTATCGGCAGCGACGATGTTTCTTACGTCGGCGGCACGGCGAACTTCTCCGATAAAAATGTCGCCAACGGCAAAATCGTAACGGCAACCGGACTCGGTTTATCGGGCGCGGATGCCGGAAATTATTCGGTTATATCAACCGCCGGAACAACGGCTGATATAACCGCCAGAGCATTGACGGTTTCGGCTTCGGGCGTAAATAAAGTCTATGACGGCGGCACAAACGCGACAGTTAATTTGTCCGATAACCGCGTTTCGGGCGATACGCTTTCGACCAGCTATACAAGCGCGTCATTTGCGGATAAAAATGTTGGAACAGGCAAACCTGTCAGCGTTTCGGGCATTTCAATCTCCGGCGCGGACGTGGGCAATTACACCTTCAACACGGCGGCGATGACGACAGCGGATATTACGCAGAAAGTATTGACCGTTTCAGCTGGCGGCGTGAACAAAGTCTATGACGGCAATACAAACGCAACTGTAACTTTGTCTGATAACCGCGTTTCGGGCGATGTCTTGACGGCAAGTTACACAAGCGCGTCATTCAATAATAAAACGGTCGGAACGGGCAAACCTGTGAGCGTTTCGGGCATTTCGATTAGCGGAACTGACGCGGGCAATTACACCTTTAATACGACTGCCGCGACAACCGCCGACATTACGGCGTTAGCGATTACAGGAAGTATTACGGCGAGTAATAAAGTCTATGATGGCACGACGACGGCGGCGATTTTGACGCGAACCTTGACGGGCGTAATTTCCGGCGATGTGGTCAGCTACACGGGCGGCACGGCGAATTTTGCTAATAAAAACGTCGGCACAGGCAAGACGGTTAATGCGACCGGATTGAGTTTATCGGGCGCGGACGCGGGCAATTACACAGTTAATACAACCGCTTCGACAACGGCAAACATCACGGCACGGGCTTTGACCGTGTCGGCAACGGCGGCGAACAAAGTTTTTGACGGCACTACCACGGCAATGGCAACCTTGTTTGACAATCGCGTTGCGGGAGATGTTTTAACCGTCAGTTACACGAGCGCAAACTTTGACACGCCGAATATCGGAACGGGCAAAACCGTTACGGTCAATGGCATTTCGATTAGCGGAACTGATGCCGGAAATTACACCTTCAACACGACTGCGACGACGACCGCCAGTATTACGGCGGCGGTAACGACGACGAGCGTTACCGTTATACCTAATTCGCAACAATACAGCGATAAGGTTTCGTTCACGGCAACCATCGCGCCGGGTTTTGCCGGAGTAGTTCCGGCGGCTTCGACGGTTACTTTCTTTGTCGGAACGCAAAATATGGGAACGGCAACTTTGGCGGCGGTAACAGGCGGAACGCTGACGGCGACGATTGCCGATGTTGCTCTGCTCGAAGGCGTAGTCGGTCAAATGTCGCCGGGCATTAAGACGGTAACGGCGGTCTTTAGTGGCGTGAATCCGAATTTCACGGTTAATAATGCCACCACGCCTTTGACTATCACCCGTGAAGATGCTCGTATCTTTTACACCGGAGTTTCGTTTGTCAACACGACTTGCGCGACGTGCAGCACGGCAACCGCGCAACTTTCGGCAACCGTCAAAGACATCACGGCAATAACCGGCGACCCTGATGTATGCGGCGGCAATATCAGCAACGCGACTTTGACATTTGTCAACCGCGACACCAATACCGATATTGCAACCGTGCCGATTTCGCTGGTTTCGACGAGCGATACGAAGGTCGGAACGGCGGTCTATAACTGGAATGTCAATATCGGTTCCGCCGATTCGCTTGATTACACCATCGGTTTCCGCGTCAACGGTTACTACACCCGCAATGACTCGACCGACAACGAAGTGGTTACGATTTCCAAACCCATTGGTACGAACTTTATCACCGGCGGCGGTTATCTCGTGATGACTAATCCGACGAGTTCAGCCGGACAATATGCGGGCGCGGCTGGCTTAAAGACTAACTTCGGCTTTAACGTCAAATACAATAACAGCGGTCGCAGTTTGCAAGGCAGAGTCAACGTGATTGTTCGCGGAAGCGGTGGGCGCGTCTATCAAATCAAAGGCAATCAGATGGACACGCTGACGGTCAACAATTCCAATCCTGCCGCGAGAACGGCACTTTACACCGGCAAATGTAATCTGACGGACATCACCGACCCGCTCTTGCCGATTTCGCTCGGCGGCGGTCATTCGTTCCAGATGAAACTGACCGACAAAGGCGAACCGGGCAACACGGACACCGTCGGCATCACCGTCTATGCCAACAACACCGGCGCATTGCTTTACTCCAGCCGTTGGAACGGAACGACAACCATTGAGCAAATGCTTGGCAACGGCAGTGGCGGCGGCAATCTGGTCGTTCGATAGCAGGTAGATTTGAAAAGCGGATTATTTCCGAAAGACTTTTGCTCATTCGGAAACAATCCGCTAACCATCAATTTTTATGTAATTGTGGCGGTTGTTTTTCGGCTACCGGACAAAGACAATTGCCACAAATTTTTAGGTGCGGATAATCTTGTGATTCGCTTATCCGTGAAGTTTAATCACATAGAATTATCTGCTTTCAAGGCGTGAAATTGAGTCCTTCCGTTTCGCGCCTTGAAAATAAATCTTAATTGTCCCAAGTCTTTTTCTCCCATTTAACCAAAATCTAAATGAAAGTTTGACACATTTGCTCTTTCTACTTAAATTTAATGCGTAATCTCGGATAACGGATTAAAGACAAAATATAAACTTTTGTGTAAAATAAAACGTAGAGTGTTTTAGAGATTTATAAGGAGATTTTGAGAAGATGAAATACAAAGTTGCCGAAGATGCCAAGCCGCAATTGATTCTGTTATTGATTGCCACCGTTATCACTATTGCCTTGTGGTTTATTCCATACACCGAATATCTGGTTTATCCGATTCGCTTGTTCGTTACATTTATCCACGAAAGTAGCCACGCGCTAATGTCGTTTGTAACGGGAAGTTCGGTGCAAAGTCTAACGGTTTCCACCGATGGCAGCGGAATGGTTTATTCTTTGCCGTCAAATCGGTTTGCCGCGCTGCTGATTTCCAGCGCAGGTTATCTTGGCACAACTGCTTTCGGTGTGTTACTACTCGTTTTGATTCGACGCGCTTATTCGGCGCGAATAGTTTTAATGGGTTCAGCTATTTTCGTCGGCGTGATGACGCTTGTGTTCGGACTTCTTGCGCCAATTTGGAATATTTTCTCGGCTCAAGTTACGTTGGGAAGCGTCGCTTTTACCATCTTTTCAGGTGCATTGCTAACCGTCGGACTGCTGGCGTTAGCTAAATATGCCAGCCCGAAAGTCGCGCAGTTTGCCCTGAGTTTTCTCGCTGTTCAATGTGTCTTAAACGCTTTCTCGGATTTGAAAACCTTGTTCTTTATCAACGCGCCGTTTGTCGGTTCGGACATTCAAACTGACGCGCTAAATATGCAAACGGCAACCGGTTTGCCCGCGATTGCTTGGGTTTTTATCTGGATTGGAATTTCCGTTTTGATGCTTTCCGTCGGTTTGCGATTTTACGCCGTCAGCCAAAAATCAGCTAATCAAGATTTGCCGTTTGAAGATTAAAATATCTGTAAAATAAAGCCGCGAAAGATACGAAATGTGATTTTGTATCTTTCGCGGCTTTTAATTTTTAACGAAAATGAAGACAATTTCTTTGCTTTTTTTAGTCATTCTTTTGCTCGGCGTTAATATTTACGCACAAAAAAACTCGCTTTCTGATGCACTTCAAGCCGTTGTTGTAACGACCAAAGATTGGAATGAAGTTCAAGGCAAGGCGCGAATTTTTGAACGTGAAAACACGCAAGCAAAATGGAAATCTGTCGGCGCAAGTTTTTCGATTGTCGTTGGCAAAAATGGTTTAGCGTGGAGTGAGGATATGGCGAATATTTTGCTTGAAAAATCCGCCGCATATAAGCGCGAAGGCGACGGCAAATCGCCTGCCGGAATTTTTAATCTGACTTCCGCCTTCGGTTCAAACAAACAACCCGATTACGTCAAACTTCCTTTTACCGAACTTCTCAAATCAACCGAATGCGTTGACGATACAAAATCCGCAAGTTATAACCGAATCGTTGACCGCTATAAAATCGGTAATTTCGATTGGGATAGTTCGGAAAAAATGTTGGCAGTCGGCGCACAATACGATTTAGGCGTGTTTGTCGCGCATAACTCAAATCCTGTAAAAACAGGCAACGGTTCGTGCATTTTCCTACACATCTGGAAAAATGAAAAAAGCGGAACGGCTGGCTGCACAGCGATGAAACGCGAACATATCGAAACGCTTTTGAGTTGGCTTGATAAACAGAAAAATCCGGTCTTAATTCAAATGCCCGAAGCAAGTTATCAAACTTACCAAAAATCTTGGAAACTGCCGAAACTCAAATAACCTTGCGCGATTTGCCTGTCGGCGCACGTCTGCTTGTCCGTTCCAAAACAGATTGGCGGGTTGCGGTTATCTCGAAATTTGACGAAGAAAAAGCAACGCTGATTGTTTGTTCGCCCTTAGGCAGAACTTACCGTTTGCGTCGTCTGTTAGATTCAGAAATTATTTTCGACGGAAAAATGCCGATTCTCAAAACCGAAACAGAAGAAAATTGGCGCGAAAATTTTTCCAAATATGATTGGCGTTGGTAATTTAAATTCTTCCTATATATCATTTGACAGAGCAACTACTTTAGTTAAAAGTTCCAGCTGAATATGAAGCCACTAACGAACGACGAGAAATTTTCCACTCAAATCCAGGGGGTATTACCTTATCACCGAAAGATGCTAGCAGATGGTGTTAGAAATAAATTACTTTATGAAGCAATCAAAAAAAATATTACTAGCGAAACAAACTTTCTTGATGTTGGCGCGGGAACAGGCATTTGGGCAATTTTAGCGGCAAAACTCGGAGCAAAGAGAGTTGTAGCGGTTGAAATTGAAGAAAGTTTAATTCCAATAATGTTTCGGCACGCACAAGAAAACGGTGTCGCAGACAAAATGGAAATTATCCACGCCCATTCAAACGATTTCAAAATTCGCGGCAAATTTAACCTCATTGTTAGCGAGATTTTTGGTGTTGATGCTTTTGGCGAAGCAACTGTGAGTGCTTTTGTTAAGTTGAGAAATCGTTTTTTGGCATCTAACGGAACATTAATCCCGCAAAAAATGATTATGTTTGCTATTCCCGTTCGGGTTGAAAATTCAATTCAGGACTTGCCCGCCGGATTACCGATTAAATGCGATTTTTTCAAATCTTTATCATATAATTATCCACAAACTTATTCTTTGTCAGAACGGCAAAGGGTGAAATTTTTAGCTGAACCGCAAGAACTTGTCGAAATTGATTTTAGAACGGTAGAATCCAATCCGTGTCTACAAAATCTTTCGCTGTCGTGGCAATTGGATAATATATCGGAAGTAAATGCTTTCGCCACTTTTACTCACTCTTTTTTTACCGACGAAATAAAAATGGATGCATTTGATTCACAGAGTTGGAATACGACCATCTATGAGTTTCAGCCTTTCCAATTTGCCGCTGGCAAAATCAAATTTGATTTAAGCCTTGCACAAAAAAAAGAAAATTGGTCAGTGAGTTTGCCGTCAAATCCTGAAATAAAACCGCAAAACTATTCGCCTGTTTTTGCGTTTGCAAGAGTTAGAATGGCGCAACAAATTACTCCACATCTTAGATTCCCGAATAAAAAAAAGTTGTAAAAAGGCTTGGGAGTTTCTAAATTTTTCACCGAAACGGTGATGCAAAACACAGGTAAATTATCTCAGGCGATAATCTTATGCAATTGATTTATCACAAAGACGACCATCTGAAATTTTGTATCGTTTAGATTGTTGATTGAAAACTAACTGCAAGTGCCGCTGAAATTATTTCCATTATCATTGGCACGACAAGTACATCCTGAAAGACTTGTCGAACACCCGCCCATATTTGGTGGCGCACACGGATTTCCAGCCCCAACTGTCATACCGGTGCTTGTGCAGGTACAAGCACCGGCACAAATAGATTGAGCATTAGCGGCAGTTGGAGCAACCAGCGATGTAATCAACGGCAAGGCGATCATTGTTCCCAAACCGACTTTCCTGATAACTTCGCGGCGCGATATCCCATCAAATTTGGAAACAATTTCTGTATCATTGGCAATCAACCTTTCTTTTTTAAGTTGGTCTAACGCCAACCACACAATATCTTCATTGGCGGGAGAGTTTAGTTTTTTACCGATTGCTTGGCTGATTTCCGAAACACTTTGGTTTCCGTCACAGGCATCCCAAACCAACGAAGAAACTTCATTCAAGCAAATCGCTTTATTCGATTTTAAGTCATAAATTAAGACTTCTCCATTAAGTTCTTGAACAATAATTTCATCTTTACGTCTTCGGGGGTTATTTTGGCTTTTCATTTTTTTTCGTTATCTCCTCAAAGTAATCAATTTAATGCAAAACACTGGGGGATTTTTACACATAATAATTTAAAATGCAATAGAAAATATGCTTTTTAAGTATAGGCTTAACTACAAGTGGAAATTAAACAGATGTAGATTTTGTCTGACCAAACAATTCTTCGGTAATGTCGAAGTTTTCAACTTCGCTTAGTTTATTGAGAGCTTCGACTGATTTTTCTCGAGGTTCTGCTTTAATCGCTGATTTTCCTCTTTCAAACGGTCAATTTCACGCTGTTTCTGCAAACAACCTTCGCCCACATTGACTCCGTAATCTCTTGTTCTTGATAACCGACATCTTAGAGAAATTATCCATTGCCTCTGTTATTTAACTTTTTATTGACCCATTACGCAAATCTTGTCAACTCAGTTGACGTGGACGGATGAATAGTTTTATTATTCATATTTCGCGCCGAAGTGGCGAAATTGGTATACGCACTAGACTCAAAATCTAGCGAGAGCAATCTCATAACGGTTCGACTCCGTTCTTCGGCATTCAAGATTTACAGGCATTTCAAAAATAATATTTTTGAAATGCCTGTTTTTTATGAGAGAAACAATTCTTTAATTTCATCAAACAATATAAAATACATTCAACTGATTTGAATTCGGATAAAATTAGCTCGGTGAGATTTTATAAATGTCTTTTTTTGAGTTTCTTGGGCAAAATTGGTCGGAATTGTTTGCTTTAACCCGCGAACATATTTTTCTTGTGTTTGTTTCGACGGCGTTTGCTATTTTGATTGGCGTTCCGTTGGGCGTTTTGCTGACGCGCAAGGAATCTCTGCGGACACCGATTTTGGGTTTTGCCAATGTAATGCAAACCGTGCCGAGTTTGGCATTGTTCGGATTGCTGATTCCGATTCCGTTTATCGGTGGCATCGGCGCAAAAACAGCGATTATCGCGCTGGCTTTATACGCGCTGTTGCCGGTTATTCGCAATACGGTTACGGGAATTTTGGGCGTTGATGCAAAGTTGCGCGAAGCCGCTGTTGCGATGGGAATGACCGATTTGCAGGTTTTGAAAATGGTCGAACTTCCGCTTGCTTTGCCCGTGATGTTGACGGGAATTCGGGTTGCAGTTGTAATTTCGGTTGGTGTAGCGACAATTGCGGCGGCTGTCGGCGCGGGCGGACTCGGCACTTATATTTTTCGCGGGTTAAGGCAAAATGATAATAATTTGCTCTTAGCGGGCGCGATCTCTTCGGCGATTTTGGCGTTGTCCACAGATTTTGGAATCGGTTTAATCGAAAAAGTTTTCGCACCGAAACGCAATTCGCAGAAGTTTTCATCAAAAAGGCAATTTGTTGTAATCGCGGGAGTCGCGGCTGTTCTGCTATTTCTCGGCGTTGTTTTTTGGCAAGGTGGAAATTCTTCAAATACAACTTCAAATAAAATCATCGTCGGTTCAAAGGACTTTACCGAATCGGTGATTTTGGCAGAAATTTTAGCGCAAATGCTTGAAAAAAGAGGCGTTGTCGTTGAGCGCAATTTTGAACTAAGCGGAAATATCGCGCACGACGCGCTGCTGTCCAAACAAATGGACGTTTATCCCGAATACACCGGCACGGCGTTCACGGCAATTCTCAAACATCAGCCAATAACCGATGCCGCAGAAGTTTATCAGCAAACAAAACGCGAATACGCTGAAAAATTCGATTTAGCAGTTAGCCCTGCGCTTGGATTTTCTAATGATTTTGCGATTCTAGTGCGCGGCGACGTAGCGCGAAAAAGTAATCTGAAAACGATTTCCGATGCCGTGCCGTTATCAAAAAATTGGCAAGCCGGTTTCGGACAGGATTTTATGTCGCGCCAAGACGGTTACGCGGGTTTTTCCAAATCGTATAATTTTAATTTTTCAAAACAACCGCGCGAAATGGATTTGGCGTTAACCTATCGCGCTTTGGCTTCAAATGCGGTTGATGTGATTGCTGGAAACTCGACGGATGGTTTGGTTGCGACGCTAGATTTGTTTCAACTCGAAGACGACAAACATTTTTTCCCGCCGTATCAAGCCGTTTTTATTGCTCGAAATGATAAAATGGACATGCTTCGGGAAACTTTTGAAAAGCTCAACAACGCAATTTCAACTGATGATATGCGCCGTCTGAATTATGAAGTTGACGGCAATAAACGTGCGCCGAAAGATGTCGCAAGTGATTGGATAAAGCAGAAAGGATTTTAAAATTTAGCGCGAAAAAATGTAATGCTGTCGGGACGACGGCGTTACATTCATTTTGAAGCCAGATACCTGATAAATTTAGAGAAAGAAATAAAAAGTCGCGTCAAAAAAGCGGCGTGATTTTATCTTAACTTGCTATTCTCGCCTAATTAGTGCATTCTAATAGCGACATTCCTTCTCTTTTTCTTGGACGGTGAGTCGTCAGCTTTTGAACAGAATCAAGCGCGACGTTTTGGATAGGTTGAGAGTTGGTTCGATTTTATTTGTCAGAAGCGGTTCTTTTCCCGAACCTTCAAACGCAAGCCTTCTACTGCATACCGTTACACTGAAGCACACTTTCGTAGGAAACTTCTTTGACTCCTTTGATTAAAGGGAGCGAAGCACTATTTTGTTTGTATAAAATTTTAACGACAATTTTCGGCTTCACAATTTCGGCGCAGATTTGAGCAAAATTATTTCATAAATCGGATGCGATTAGATCGGCGACAAGAGTTGTCAGCCGAAAACTTCTTGTCTTTTTACAAATCTCGTCATCACAATTTACAAAATGCTCCCGATATTTCGGTTGAGCTAAAAGAAATTAAATTACAATTTATGAGTTTTAAAGATTTAGGCTTGCAGTCTGCCCTTTTGGGCAAATGCGAGTCGCTCGGCTATTTTGAGCCGACACCGATTCAACAAAAAGCCATTCCGATTATTTTGGAAGGCGCAGACATTATTGCTTGTGCCGAAACCGGCACGGGCAAAACAGCGGCATTTTTACTGCCGATTATTCAAGGTTTGACGGAAAATCCGGGCAACGGAACGAGAGTTTTGATTCTTGCGCCGACGCGCGAACTTGCCAATCAAACTGAGGCTTTTTGCCGTCAATTCGCACCGAAAAAAGTGCGTTGCGTGTCAATTATCGGCGGTGCGGGTTATCGAAAACAAGCCGACGCATTGCGAAGCGGCGCACATATTATTGTGGCAACGCCCGGACGTTTGATGGATTTTATGCAACAGGGTGCCATTAGTTTTAAACATCTCGAAACGCTCGTTTTAGACGAAGCCGACCGAATGCTCGATATGGGATTTTTGCCCGCGATAAAAAAAATAGTCAGCGTTATTCCAAGTGAAAGACAAACTCTATTTTTCTCGGCAACAATGTCGTCGGAAATCGAAAAAATCGCACGTTCTATAATGAACGAACCAAAAGTTATCGGAATTAGCCAACAGGGAAAACCTGCCGGAACGATTGAACAGACGGCTTATCCGGTTGCCGCTGCTTCAAAAACGGGACTTTTGTTAGATTTATTAGAGCGCGAAAAATTTGAGCGCGTCCTTGTTTTTACGCGGACAAAACGTGGTGCAGATCGGCTTTCGCATATTTTAGAAAAGCGTTCGCATTCGGCAACGCGCATTCACGGCAATCGTTCACAATCGCAACGCGAAACGGCTTTGCGAAGTTTCAAAAACGGTAAAACCCGCGTTTTAGTCGCCACCGATGTCGCGGCGCGTGGGATAGATGTAGATTTGGTGTCGCATGTGATAAACTATGATGTGCCGGAAGTGCCGGAAGATTACGTTCATCGCATTGGTCGCACCGGACGTGCGGGCAACAAAGGTCGGGCAATTACGCTTTTCACCGCCGCCGAAGAACATACTATGCGAGCCATCGAACGGTTGACCGGACAAACGGTTGAACGTGTTTTGTTGCCGGATTTTGGCGGAAGTCTGTCGGTAGCAAAAAATCCCGCCCCAAAATCAGCGTCAGGCAAAAAGAAAACTTTTCGTTCTTTTGGTCGGCGACGTTTTAGATAAATGAAGTTGTTTGAAAACTATTTTTTTGCCCGCGAAATACGCGAAACAGACGAAAACCAAATTTGGTTTTGGTTTTATTTTCGTGAATTTCGCGGGCAAAATCTTGAGTTTTCAAACGGCTTCTAAAAAATTGAAGGAGAATGTATGAAAGATATAAAATTTGAACTTGGTCAAACGGTGGAAATGCCGTGTTCGGTTTGTGATGCCGAACAAAATCATACTGCCCAATCCGTAACTAAATTGGGCAAAATGACAAAGGCAGTGTGCGATGCGTGCGGCACTATCAGCGCATTTCGTCGCGGCAAAAAAGTGTCAATTGACATCAGCAAATCTAAAGCCGGAATGCCTTACGACCAAACGCACAAATACAAAAAAGGACAAGCCATGATGCACACGACTTTTGGTCAAGGCGAAGTTACTGCCGTGATTGATGCTCAAAAAATTGATGTCTTGTTCGGCGACCAAATGCGTCGTTTAGTTCACGCCCGCGAGTAGTTTTCAAAGGCAAAAGTAAAAAGTTTTCAAAGTAAAAAGTAAAAAGGCAAAAGTAAAAAGTAAGAGTGAAATTTCTGAGTTGAACTGAATCAACAAAATCAGAACTTCTCTTTTACTTTCTATTTTCGCCTTTTTTACTTTTGTTTTTTTAATCATTCCGAAAAGCATTAGGACTTGGGAAGCATTATATGAAATTTGATTTTTCCGCGCCGCGCCGTCCAAAATCGCTTCTTCCACTTGTGGAATAATGTTCGGAAACGCCGGTTTCTCTGGATGAAGAAGCTATACTTTGCCTATCGAAACCCCTTGATACATTCACGATTAAATTCTTTATCGTAGTTTTTCATCCTTTCATTTTATAGAGAGTTTTTTCTCTTGAAAAATTAAACCATCTCAAAATTAGTTATCAACATCCTGAACTTCCTCTTGCTCCGCCTCGACTTTCCGCATCCACAAACTTGTTTCTTCCAGACTTGAAACTCTCCGGTTATTTCCGCTCTGGATATATTAAGTATCAATCAAGGATTGTTTTTCTTGCTGCTGTTCTTCATCGGGGAATAAAAGCCAACGAAAAAAAGGAGACATTTGTCGAAGCAAACATCTTCCTTTTTATGAAACAGACAATATATTTCAACGAAAATTGCCTGAATCGTTGATTTTATTTTTTTTATTTACAAGGTTTATTTTGCAATAAATGAAAAGCATCCTTTACCATCAACAGTAAAAGTTACGTCCGTTCCTCCACCTTGAGCAGGTTGGGTTTGGATACTGACCTTATCATTTGCTTTCCAGGGTTTTGAATTCGTGCAGACACCGGTAACTTTGGTTGTTCTGCCGGCTCTATTGTTGTTTATTTGGTCCTGAACTTGGGGCGTATCAGCAGCATAATAAATGTACATTATTTTGTTAGGTTGTCTGATTTCAATCCGTGAATAGGTTGCCCCTTTGGGAATCCCGTAATTTCCGTTGCTTGCTGTAATCGAGGCAACAATTTCATTGCCGCTCTTGACAGCGAATTCAGTAGTTTTGGGAGTATTGTCATCATTGACTGTTAATACTCTGCCGTTGCCTTTATTCTGCGCCGAAACGCCGACGGTAAAAGCAATCATCAAACCGAACATCATCGTTAAAAACATTAATTTTTTCATTTTATTTTTCTCCATTTTATTTTTTTTACTCCTAAGAGTTTGTTTTCGGGCAATCATCTTACGGAAGTTAATTTTCCGATTAATTTTTGCCTCTATTTAATTACGCAACAGTCGTCTTAAAAAAGGCTCAGCGAAACGAAAAAAAAAATTTAACTGTTAAATCGGTTACGATTCAGCAATTTTATAATTTTTAATTTTCAAATTCTGCGCGAAAGACGATTAATCGCGCGTCCGTTTCTCAACCGGCAACGTTTTGCCGGTGTTTCGTTCTGCGCCTGTTGATGTAACTGACGCGCTGACCTTAGGTTGTGTCCATCACTCATTTAACTTGAAACTTTGATTTTCCTGCGAACTGCCATCCAAAATCTCCGCCAAAGATGACATGCAAATCATTACTACGCCCGCTTCGATTTCGGTGAAATGCACCGCTTCGGTTTCGATAATTTGAAAAATGCGGCGTTGTTTGACACCGAAAAACCCAGCAGATTGGTCGGTCATCATCATCGGTTCGCCGCACTTCACACAGGCGATTTGTCTGTCTGACGGTGATTGACGAATGATGTATCGGCGACTTGTCGCAACCAACATTTCAAATTTTCGCTTGATTTTCATTTGTTTTTGGCTTACATTAATGAGCGATGTTGTCCAATCTATAGATTACTTTCTAAAAAGTCTGGATTTATTTTGGACTTTTTTTGGATTTATTTTGGATTGCTATAAACTTCAACAAATACAAGGGATTTACAATGGGACTTTATCATTTCGGCGCGTTTCGCCTTGACGTTGCGGAGCGTCGTTTGTGGTGCGAGGATGAACTTATTTTGCTCACGCCGAAGCAATTCGACTTGCTTTTTTATTTTGTCGAAAACGCCGGGCGCGTGGCGAAAAAGAGCGAACTGCTCGACGCGGTTTGGACAGATACTTATATTGAGGAATCAACGCTGGCGCGAAATGTTTCGTGGCTGAGAAACAAACTCGGTGAATGCGTGGACGGAGATCCGCTTATCGAAACCGTGTCGAAACACGGCTATCGTTTTACGGCGGAAGTTACGCGCTCCGCCGATGACGAAAACTCGATCATCGTCGAAGAACAAACGGTTCAGTATTTTCGCGGCGAGGAAACTATTGCGCTTGATGATGAGGCGGAATTGGCATTTAACAAAGAATCTGAACCGAAAACCGTCTCTGTTCCATCGGGAAATTACAACTTTCGGCAATCCTTGACTATGCCGATGATCGTTATCGCGGCACTGGCTGTCAGCGTAATTGCCGGAATCGGTTTTGTTAATTTCAACAAACAATCTAACTCTGCCGCGTCAGCCGACGATTTGAGTAAAAAATCAAATAATCCGCCAGCCGTCGTTTCCGAAAAGAGCGCAGAGGCAATCAAAATCGGTGCAGTCGTCCATCTGAAAAGTGCGGTTTCCGACGATGCGGGCTATCTCGACGTTTGGGGCGCAATCAAAGACAAGCCCGAATTCCGAAATATTCCGACTGAAGTAAAGTTTGTTGCAACGCATCCGAATCCGAATCGTGAAAACAATTCGGGAAGCTGGAAGATCGTTTCCGCCGGAGGAAGAAAAGACGGCGAACCGCTCTTCTACGGCGACAAAATTCATTTGCAGAGTATGTATCCCGACGGCGGATTTCTCGACAATTGCGGCTGGATCGTGGATATGGGAATTTTTAAAGCATTTGTCAATTACGAAAAATTTGCGGTTTTTACGACCGCCGCGAAAAACCGCGACCGGGGAACGGGAACCTGGACGGTCGGCTCAAACACTGAATATCACGGAAATTCGGTTCTCGAAGGACACGGCATCACGCTCGAAAACAATTTCCCGGGCGGCGGGTATCTCAACGCACAAGGCTTTGTCGTGGACATTCCCGCGTATAACGACTATGACGGC
>JANOXW010000797.1:0-6744 GCA_031418635.1 Acidobacteriota bacterium | reverse complement strand
GCAAGCAAAGCGACGGCGAGCGCATCTGACGTGCTGACTCTTTTGATTTGGTCATATCTCAACCACGGCTTCACCGTCGCCTCTCAGCCATCAAAGTTTGCAGCTTTGACGGCTTTCTGTCAACATACAATCTCAGCCGTTGGGCTTCTATATGTGTCGCTGTATATATGCAATAATTTGAAGATAATTCTTTTCAAAATGGAGTTCTGAACATGGCAAAATACCGAAACAAACTGCCGCAACTGTCCGATGGAATCTTTCTTACTGACGGCGGCATTGAAACAACGCTTATCTTTCATGAAAATCTGGAATTGCCCGATTTCGCCGCCTTTCATCTATTGAAAGATAAGGAAGGCTCTGAGGCTCTGCGAAATTATTTCCGCACGTATGCCGCCCTTGCGGGAAAATACGAAGTTGGCTTGATTCTTGAAAGTCCGACGTGGCGCGCCAATCCTGATTGGGGCGCGAAACTCGGCTATTCCGAAAACGAATTGGCTCAGATGAACCGCCAATCCATCGCCTTGCTTGGTGACATTCGGGACGAATTTGAAAACGAAAAAACGGCGATGGTGATTAGCGGCTGCGTCGGACCTCGCGGCGACGGTTACAGCCCGGCGAATTTGATGTCTGCTGACGAGGCTCAGCAATATCATCTGATGCAGATCGACACTTTCAGCGAAACGGATGCCGATATGGTCACGGCGATTACGATGAATTACGTCGAAGAAGCGATTGGAATCGCCCGCGCCGCCAAATCCGTCGGGCTGCCTGTCGTTATCTCCTTTACCGTCGAAACGGACGGCAATCTGCCAACCAATCAGACACTCCAAGATGCCGTCGAAAGCGTGGACGAAGCGACATCAAACGCTCCGGCTTATTATATGATTAACTGCGCTCATCCGACACATTTTGCCAACGTATTGACCGACGGTGAACCGTGGCTCGAAAGAATTCGCGGAATTAGAGCCAACGCTTCAACCAAAAGCCACGCCGAACTCAACGACAGCGAAGAACTCGACGAAGGTAATCCGGTAGAACTGGGTCGTCAGCACCGCGAACTTTTAAGTAAACTGATGAACCTCCGCGTGCTGGGCGGCTGTTGTGGGACGGATCATCGTCATATCGAAGAAATCCTCAAGGCGTGTATCGCTCCATCATAAAAACATCCTTTGAAGAGGATTTCGGTAAAAGCTAGGCGTGGTGTAAGTTGCGGCGAAGCCCAACAATTCAATGGACGTGAGGGCGAAACAGCGACTTTGTTATCAAACAGGTCTTTTTACCTTTAGCTTGTGTGGTGGCGGTTTCGCCCCACGTTATCTCAGCCGTTCGACGGCTTTCCTGTTATCATGAAAGTATGCTTGGCTTAGACCGAAAATCAATTGAACTCGTGCCACACCGAGCCGAATGGAAAACGCTTTTTGAGTCGGAAGCAAATTTGTTGCGCGAAGCCATCGGAAGATATGCTGCCGCTATCGAACATATCGGAAGCACGGCGGTTTCTGGACTTGTGGCAAAACCGATTATTGACATTCTGGTTGGAGTGCAAAAACTTGAAGATGCCGAGAAATGTATCGCGCCGTTGACTGAAATCGGTTACGAATACAGAGGCGAGCAAGGCATTGCAGGGCGTTTCTATTTTCGCAAAGGAACTGCCGAAGTTTCGACGCATCATTTGCATATGGTTGAAATAACAAGCGATGTTTGGCGCAACCATCTTTTGTTTCGAGATTATTTGCGGCAACATCCAAACGCGGCGCAAGATTACGGAAAATTGAAAAGAGAGTTGTCGGTGAAGTACAAAAATAATCGTCCAGCATACACAGAAGCGAAAGCAACTTTCATCGAGAGCATTCTGAAAAAGGCAGTTGCTTCTTTGTAACGCGCCGTCGAACAATTCAATGGACGTGAGGGCGCAACAACGACTTTCATTTGGCGTTGTCCGTCAAACCTTAACGGGCTTCTATCCGGTTTCGCCCTCATCTCAATCGTTCGGCGGCTATATACGAACATATTTGTAGGATTAAAAATTAGAGAGGAGTGTTGCTTATGACATCAAACGCATCTGAAAACGGCAGAACAATTGCCCGTCGGTTTACCGAAGAGCTTTGGGACAAAGGAGAATTAGCCGTCGCTGACGAAATAATTGCATCTGACTTCGTTGACCATGATCTTGTTTCCGAGCAGAGAGCGGGACTCGTTGGATATAAAGAAATGGTAGGTGCATTCCGCGCTGCTTTCCCTGACCTGCGTGTTAAAAATGAAGATGTCATTGTCGAAGAGGATAAGGTTGTGGTTCGCTGGACGGCTCGCGGCACGCATAACGGTCAACTCATGAACATTCCTGCTACGGGGAAGCAAGTTGCATTAAAAGGGATTGATATTCTGCGCGTTAATAACAGCAGAATTGCGGAGCGGTGGGGTGAGTTTGACACATTGGGAATGCTGTCTCAACTTGGCGTAATCCCGCAATAACTCTTTATAGAGACATTTTATCGGCAACGCCGCCGAACAAATCAATGGACGTGAGGGCGAAACAGCGGCTTTCTTATTTGGCTTGTCTGTTTTCCCCTAGCTAGGGAAACTTGCTGAGGCTGCGTGTTCAATTCATCCGCTAAATTTCAATATTAGGAGCTAAATGTAATGTCTAATGACGCAACGCCGAATAAATGTTCGGCGTATTCACTAACTTGACTCCTACTCAAGCAAAAGCTAACTTAACCCAATGAAGGTGCGCGACATTCTCAAACTGCTTAACAATGACGGCTGGTATCTGGTTGCGACTGAAGGCAGTCATCGTCAATTCAAGCATCCAACGAAGAAAGGGCGCGTGACAGTTCCGGGGAAACCGAATAACGATTTGCCGATTGGCACGTTAACCAGCATCTTACGTCAGGCAGGATTGAAGAACTAAGGAGATTTTAGATATGCGTTACGCGATTGTCATTGAAAAAGCCGAAAGCAATTATGCGGCATACGTCCCGGATTTGTTAGGTTGTGTTGCAACGGGGCAAACAATTGAAGAAACGGAGCGAGAAATTCGAGAAGCAATAGAGTTTCATTTGCGCGGAATGCGGGAAGATGGATTGCCGATTCCTGAGCCGAGCATTCAAGTTGAGTATGTCGAGGTTGCCGCGTAAAACAAGCCGAACAAATCAATGGACGTGAGGGCGCGGGCAGCGACTTTTTTATCGTGTCGCGTGGTAAATTTTACGTTGTCGCTGGCGGTTTCGCCCGCGTCATCTCAGCCGTTATGCCTTATTTGGTAAAATAGTTATGCCTCAATGTGCAAACCGAATTAGAATAAAGCTATGAGACAGTATGCTGACATATTAGCTTTCGACAGATATGGACAATTAGAACTTATCGCCGAAGTCAAAAATAAACGTGGTGCTTCCAGCGAATGGGCGGCAAGGATGAGACGAAACATGTTTGCACACGGGTTACTTCCCAATGCACCTTTCTTTCTTCCAGCCCTACCGGATAATTTTTATCTTTGGAAAAATACGGACGGAAATTTAGATGTTATTACGCCGACTCAAAGAGTTGACCCGCGTCCTTTTTTACAGCCGTATTATAAGAATTCCGGTATTTCATTTGAGAATCTCACAGAAAGAAGTTTTGAGTTTATTATTACGTCGTGGCTAAATCAAGTATCAAGATTTAGAAGCCCAAAAGACCTTTTCGGTGAAGGTCAAGATTGGCTGTTTAGTTCAGGTTTGTTTGATAAACTGGCGGGCGGATACTTGGAAACAGAAGTAGCAGTCTAATTGATATGGACGTTTATGTCGAATCCAACTTCGTTTTGGAACTTGCCTTATTGCAAGAGCAACACGAAAGTTGCGAAAAGATAATTCAACTCTGCGAAGCAAGCAAAGTGAAACTAATTTTACCTGCTTATTATTTAGTCGAACCGTATGAGACAGTAGTTCGCTACACCAAAAAACGGATAAAAATTTCAAACGATCCGGCGACTGAAGTAAAGCAGTTATCCAGATCGAAACCATACCAAGGGGAAATAGAAGCCTTACAGAAAACAAACGGTTTTTTAGTCCGCAGTCAGGAATAAGAAAAAACAAGACTTAGCAGGGACGTGAGGGCGCGCACAGCTTCTCTTTAAAATCTATTTTGCTAAATTCGGAGTTGCGTGAATTCGGTTTCGCCCCGCGTCATCTCAGCCGTTCGGCATCTTCTCGTTGCTGTAATGGTTCGCGCTTTGGTAGTGTTATAATCCTTTTGTGCAATTTGAGTGGAACATGGAAAAAGCCGAAGCAAATTTGAAGAAACACGAAGTTTCGTTTGACGGAGCGGAAACAGTTTTCGACGACCCGTTATTTGTCATCTTCGCTGACCCTGACCACTCATTTGAAGAAAATCGTTTTATTATTATGGGCGAGTCAAATCAAAACCGTTTGCTTGTCGTTTCCTATACGGAAACCTGAGTCTTGAATTGAAAAAATGGCAGAAATACAACGCCGATAAACGACGATTTAGCGGATTT
Source organism: Acidobacteriota bacterium (assembly GCA_031418635.1). Classification (GTDB taxonomy): domain Bacteria; phylum Acidobacteriota; class Blastocatellia; order Pyrinomonadales; family Pyrinomonadaceae. Next base: position 2,246 of record JANOXW010000797.1, on the reverse strand, counting down.
GCGCTGATATGTTTATGTAAATGTTTGGAAATTTGCGGACAATTATTTATTAAATCCGTGAAAATCTGTCCAATCAGCGTTCATCCGTGTGCTATGCGCCTCACCTAATTTTCAATTCAATACTCAGGTTTTTTTAGACGGAAACAAAAATGAAAAACAGAACTATCAGGCTTGATAAGAGCCTTTTGCTTGCGTGATTTCGACGATATTCTCGCTGACGTTTTGGTCAACGTAAATTGCACGAGCCGAAATATAATCAGGCTCAAGCCGCGCCGCGTCGAGAACCGCTTTCTTTGCGTGATAATTAGCGTCAGCAAATAATTCCGCGTTCAACGCGCTACGCGCCGCCGAAGCCGCATCAATGGCAACTTGATGATTACCACGAACAATATTGAAATCGTCCAAAGCTGATTTCACCGGAGTATATGCCGTATTGTAAGCGTCGAGGTTTGTTTTCAAACCATCAACAACCGCTTGAATATCGGCTAATTGACCCGCATTTACAACGCCTTGCGCCGTCGAAGAAAGCGGTAAAACATTCGGCACGTTGTCCGAATCCCGAAAAAAAAATTGTTTGAACTTTGCCTTTCGTCTGTAAATCTACAACGATGGCATCCAATCTATCTTGAATTTCTTGACCTGTCATAAAAAAAATCTCCTTAAAATATAAAATTTGCTAATTTAACTGGCATTATTACTATAAGTTATATTAATATATGTTTGCAAGGAAAAAGTCTTGCAAATCAGACTATATGACAAATTTCAAAAGTATAAATTGGTTTCGTTTATGTGTCGTCGTCGGCTTGTCAGTGGTGTCTTCGTTGGCGATGTTTTATGGCGATGAACAACTTTCGCGCGGCGAAATAGTCAATACTTTGCTGCAAGCCACCATTGTCAGCTTTTCGTTTTTGCAATGTCCCGAAGATGGAATCGTCCGCAAATTTCACGCCAGGGAGAAAAGCAAATGAATGATTTAGTCGAATCAAACAGAAGATTTCTTCTGTGGATTTTGATTTATTTGGTAACTATTACAATCGTGATAGTGAATAAGCACTGCTAATAAAAGTGGTAAGGAGAAAAAGACAATGGAAAGTCATTTTATTTCAATGGGAATTTCCGTAGTTTTGCAACTGCTCAAAAATTCCGAACACAAAAGTAAATATCGGAGCGCGATGCTGAAAATTCGCAACGCCATCAACACGGCTTTCGCCGGCGACGTGGAGTTTCAATAATAAAGGATTATAAAGACTTAAAAGCCTTTGCCGAGCGGGAAGGCTTTCACGTTACATCAACCAACGGAGGTTCGCACAACGTCGGCTCAAAACATTTTCGCGGACTTGCGATAGACGTGCAGAACTCGTGATAAAACCAACGCACAAATCGAGGCTTTTATCTCCAAAGCACATAGTCTTGGAATCACAGTTCGAGATGAAAGAAAGCGTCCGAAAAACCAAAAAGTCTGGTCAGGCGCACATTTACATCTTGAGTTATAAATTTTTCAATGCTTCGTTTCCAACAGTTTTCGTGCTGTCCGTCTTTTGCACGATTCGTATATCAAAAAAATATCCCGTCCCGTTTCCGCTTCCAACTGCGCTTAATCCAACCAACAAACGAAGCATTGCTTTTTATTTATCGAATGGTAAAGTCAATAAGATTTTGTGATGCTTTGGAATCAAACATCCGTGAAAGCGCAGACCGCGCCGAAACACTTTTGTAAGATACGCTCAAAGTAGCGTTAGAGCCGAGTTAAAATAAAATGATAGAGTGAAGATAAAAGAAAAAAGCATCCCGAAAGATGCTCGCTTCTTTTTGGTTCTAACTGGTGCTTAGGGCGGGAATCGAACCCGCACGTCCACAAGGGACACAGGATTTTCTTACCAACTACGGCTTTCACCGCCCTTTCGATTTTGGATTTTGGATTTTGGATTTTGGATTTATTTTTCAAATCCGCAATCCCAAATCCCAAGTCCGCAAGTCAATTGGTTTGTGGTCTGGACTATATCTTCATCTTTTACCACGATAATGGCAGTCAGACGGAAGCCGTTTAGTCTCTACACATTTATTGAAAAAGGCTTTTCAAATTTAGCTCGGTATTGCTATTTTAAAAGTTTCACCGAATTTGACTTCATCCACACAGGAGTTTCCAACCTGTGCGCTCAAATTAATCTAAGTCCTGTGCGTCTACCTATTCCGCCACCCAAGCACGAGAAAAAGATTAGCACGAGACGACGCGAAGTTGCAACGAA
>JANOXW010000796.1:0-6948 GCA_031418635.1 Acidobacteriota bacterium | reverse complement strand
TTAATTTCAAAGCCTTTTGCAAATAATAGTTGGCGGCTTTTCCATTACCCGAACCTTTTTCAATCATTCCTGCGTGGTAAAAAAATCGTGCATCTTTCGTTTTCAGACGCATAGCTTCTTCCATCGCTTTTTGCGCTGCTTGAAAATCGCCTTTTTTATACAAACACCAAGCGTAAATATCTGCTGTAAAAATGTCTTTGCGCGTCGCGTGTTCTTTTTCGGCAATGGCTAAAGCCTCGTCGAGTTTTATATCTTGGTCAGCCCACATTAAAGCAAGTGTGCGTTGGTCAATGTTGCCTAGTTTTTGTTCGATAAATTCCGCTAAATCATATTGTTTTTTGGCTTCGTCGGTTTTGCCTGTTTTGGTGTAAATATCGCCAAGTGCGATGTCGGTTAATGTCAACGGAACTCTTTGTTGTGCTTGTGTATAAAATTTGACGGCATTTTCATAATCGCCGAACGAGGCGCGGGATTTTCCTTTACCGGCTAACGCAAAATGATAATTCGGGAAGATGATTAGTGCCGCATCGTATTGTTTTTCGGCTTCTTCAAGCCGTCCGACTTTGAAATATTCATCGCCCAAATGCGTCAAACACCACGCTTGCGCTTCCTTGTTCTTCGGGTCAGCGATTCGCGCCGCTAAACTCATTGCCTCAATCGCGCCGTCGCTGTCGCCATTAAGCGAGCGCACATATGAAACGCGCGAATAAGATTCCATATTCGGGCGCAAATCAACCATTTTCTGCACCGCATCTATTGCTTCTTCGTAATTTCCTAATTCGACATTGGCATCAGTCAAAACGCCATAAATGAAGGCATCTTGCGGATGTTCTTGCTGTAATTTCTTGCCCGCTTCGAGTCCTTCGTCAAAACGATGAAAAGTCAAAAGCAAAGAGGCGTGAATTTTTTGCGCGTCGTAGTTATCGGGTTTGAGTTCGAGAGCGCGTTTGATGGCGGCTTCGGCTTTTGAATTTAGACTAAAATCGCCGGTTTCACGCGCCCGCCGAATGTAAATAATGGCGAGATTGTTATAGCCGATTGCTCCGTCAGGCAGATTTTTGATTACTTCTTGAGCCGCGCTGATTTCCGCGTCAGACGAATTTATCGTAAATAGGTCTCCGACATTTTCCGCCTTCGAAGCCTCTTGCTTGATACAACCGCTGGCGGCAAATATCAAGATTCCGACAAGCATTAACAAAACTAGATTATTTCCGAACTTTTTCATTTTTTTCCTAACTAGACAAATTATGAATCGGGACGAAAATTTTTCGCCCCGATTCTTATTACGGAAAGCAAATTATTTTGCAAAGTTGCCGTCGCTGTTGACAACCGGAGCCTTCGATGTATCACCTCTTAGTGCCGCAGGACACGGTCGAGAATTAGCAGATCGCGGTTGATTACCTTGATTCGGCGGTAAGAGATACGGGAAGCGCGTTAGAAGCGGACCTTCCGGGTTAGAACTTACACCGTCGCCAAGCGTATTGTTCGGCGCAACATTAAAGGCTGGAGTGAACGGTGTTCCACCGGCAACAGCACGGAGCGCAATGTCCGTAACGTCGTCGTGTGGTCGTCGTCCATTCGGGAAACCGGCGGTGTCGCCACCAAGTAACCCTAAACGATTAATGTTAGCAATCGGCGTAATCGGCATCGCTACGTTCAAACGCAGATATTCGTGCAGATTTCCATCTGACAAGAATGTATTGTAGTTTGGTCCCGTAACCCCATTGACCGGAATACCGATAGCAAAAATATGCGCTAAATCATTACGCGGTGCGGGCGGAACACTGATTCCGAAAACCGCATTCAATAATCGAGCAAGTTCCGGGTCAAGCACGGCAGGACCGGCAATATTGTCGTTGACCGGTGCCAGCGAATTGAAAGCGTCTTTCAGCGCAAGCGGAATAACGACTTCATTAACCAGCGGATTACCAAGACGCGAAATTTGCACAAAGTTACCAGTATTGTTTCGTGTGCCGTCTGGATTGATAACACGCGTTGTTTGACGGCTGGCAGTTGCCCAAACGCCGACAACTGCATTAGATGCCGTTACGCCGGTCGGAACTGTTCCGCCATTGGTCAAATCTTGAATCGGAACTTCAATCGCAATCGTGCTGACGTTAAAACCTTGGGTTGTATCAACGCCGCCGCACATACCGACTGATCTCAAGTTTAAAGCATCAAAGACACCGCCGACATCAATGTAAAAATACTCGTCGCGTTGTCCGGCAAAAACCCGTCCGCCATTCGGCAGCGGATTAACGGCTGGCATTCCCAAATTAGCTTCATAGTTCGGTGTAACTCGCGGTCCGACATTGCTTGGCGGAGTTCTGAGTCCCGATGCTACAACCGCGCTGGTGTTCGTATTATTGTTCACCCGCGTTACGGTATAAGTTTGAAATTGGTTATAGTCCGGGTCGGTCAAACTTGTAACCGCACCATCTTGATTAACCGCGGTATGTCCCAAAATCGTGTTGGCATTAACCGTCTGTGTCGTGAACCGGAATTGATATGTAACATCAGGATTGCCGTCGCCGGTGTTGTCAACCCTGATTTCATACAAAACGGTGTCGTCCCAACGGTAATACTGCGGTCCGCCCGATGGTTCTTGAAATGGAATATAGTTGGCTATCAATGTAACAAAGCCCGAACGTCCCGCTTCAACGCTACGAAAAGCGTAGGTATCGGTATTGTCGGCGTATCTGTCCATACTGATAAGCGGTGCTTCCGAGTGGCTCGAAGCCATAATTGGTAATATTGAAACACAATAAATAGCTGATAAAGCCATTAGACCGTTCATTACCTTGGTAATTTTTCTTTTTAGAGATGATGTTTTCATTCTTTTTTCGATCCTCCTTGCTGGTTTCCAATCATTCAATATTCAAATTAAAATCGAATGATATTATAAATGTAATTCGCTCTGCGCGAGCTACTTGTCATTTAAAGACAACGATTAAATATCGTCGCTTTACCCTTAATACTTGCTGGCTCAAGCCAACCGTAAATGTTTCAGACGCTAAATTAAAACTTTTGTCGTGCTGATTTGTAAAATTAATTGACTAATAAAATATGTATGCTTGTGAATACAATTTAAAAGCCGGAAGTAAAGACATATTCGGGGCAAATATCTTTAAAAAATTAATATTTTCCGCAAACTTTGCAAAGAATTTGTCTTACAATCTAATTATTCGTTTAATTTATTAAAATGGATGCAGATTAACAACTTTTTTATAATTTTATTTGATTATTAAAAGGCAAATCTCAGCGACAGGTTTTCTAACAAACTGTTTTTTTGGAGAACAAAATTCTTTTCTTAGCTTTCTCATACGAATCTTCCCAAAGTGCGAATCTTGCCGCTGTTTGCTATTGTTAAATTTTAACGTATTATCGTTATTTTTATTAAAACCAAATAAGCTAGATATGAACTCGAATTTAATCAGAAACTTTTCCATCATCGCGCACATTGATCACGGCAAATCAACTTTGGCAGACCGTATTTTGCAATTGACAGGCGCGGTTGCCGAACGCGATATGGAAGAACAATTGCTTGATGATATGGATTTGGAACGCGAGCGCGGCATTACCATAAAATCACACGCCGTCCGGCTTGATTACAAAGCTAAAGACGGACAAGATTACATCTTAAACTTGATTGACACGCCCGGTCACGTTGATTTTTCCTACGAAGTTTCGCGCTCGTTGTCAGCGTGCGAAGGTGCGTTATTGATCGTTGATGCCTCGCAAGGTGTTGAAGCGCAAACTCTTGCCAACACTTATTTGGCAATCGAAAACGACCTCGAACTGATTCCCGTTCTCAACAAAATTGATTTGCCATCCGCCGAACCCGACCGCATTAAAGAGCAAATCGAAAACATCATCGGCTTAGATACTTCGGATGCAGTTTTGGCTTCGGCAAAAACAGGTGTCGGCATCGAAGAGATTTTGGAGATGGTTGTCAAAAAAGTTCCTGCGCCAAAAGGAGATAAAAATGCGCCGTTAAAAGCCTTGATTTTCGACAGTTGGTATGACAGTTATCGCGGCGTTATCGTGCTGTTTCGCATCATCGAAGGCACGATAAAAAAAGGCACAAAGATTCGATTTTTCAACACGGGACGCGAATATTTGGTTGAAACGCTCGGCGTAAATCGTCCGCGCCCGACACCGATTAACACTTTGAGCGTCGGCGAAGTCGGCTTTCTGACCGCTTCAATTAAAACCGTCGCCGACGTGCAGATCGGCGACACAATCACGGAAGCGGCGCGACCGGTGGACACACCTTTTCCCGGTTTTCAGGAAATAAAACCGATGGTTTTCGCCGGACTTTACCCGACCGACAACGCGCAATACGAAGAATTGCGCGACGCGATGGACAAACTTCGCTTAAACGACGCATCGTTTTTCTACGAACCCGAATCTTCGACGGCTTTAGGTTTCGGCTTTCGGTGCGGATTTTTGGGCTTACTGCACATGGAAATCGTGCAGGAACGGCTTGAACGCGAATTTAATCTCGACTTGATCACGACCGCGCCCGGCGTGCGTTACCGCGTAACGACCACCGACGGCGTTACGGCGGAGATTGATTCGCCGTCAAAAATGCCCGACACGGGCAGAATTACGAAAATCGAAGAACCTTTTATCGAAGCGACAATCTTGACCAACGACACATTTCTCGGCGGAATCTTGCCGCTGTTGGAAGAAAAACGCGGTGTGCAGAAAAAGTTTGAATTTGTAACGTCAAACCGCGTGATGCTCGTTTATGATTTGCCTTTGAATGAAATCGTGCTTGATTTTTACGATAGATTAAAGTCGGTTTCCAAAGGTTATGCTTCGCTCGATTATCATCTTTCGGGCTATCGGGAAAGCGACCTTGTAAAACTCGACGTGCTTGTTTCGGGCGAACAGGTTGACGCATTAGCGTTGATTCTGCACCGCGCCACATCCGCCGCCAAAGGCAGACTAATCGCCGCCAAAATGAAGGAACTCATCCCGCGCCAAATGTTTGAAGTCGCCATCCAAGCCGCCATTGGCAGTAAAATCATCGCCCGCGAAACCGTCAAAGCGATGGGCAAAAATGTTACAGCAAAATGCTACGGCGGCGACATTTCAAGAAAAAGAAAACTCTTGGAAAAACAAAAAGAAGGTAAAAAGCGAATGAAAAAAGTAGGCAGAGTAGAAATCCCGCAAGAAGCATTTCTCGCAGTTTTGAAGGTTAATGAAAGTTAGAGTAAAATTTCTCAAGAGGTAAAAAAAATGGAAGTTACGATAAATTTACCCGAAGATGTCGCCAAAGTTTTTCTTAACAATGGCGAAAACTTAGAGCGCGAGGTTTTAGAAGCGACTGCCCTCGAAGGTTATCGTAAAGGAAAACTTTCGCAGGCACAGGTCAGACGAATGCTCGGTTTTGCAACCGATATGCAGGTTGACGATTTTCTGAAAAAACACAAAATCTTTCTGGAATATGATTTGGAAGATGTCAAAAACGAAACGGATTTCAGCCTTCGCCGAAAATGATTGTTGTTGCAGATACTTCTCCGATTAACTATTTGGTGCTGATTGATGCGGTCTGCGTTCTACCCGTGCTTTATGAAAACATCATCGTTCCGCACGCCGTTTTTGCCGAATTACAAGCCGCTGAAACTCCCGAAAAAGTGCGCGATTTCGTAAAAGTTTTTCCGCCTTGGTTTGATGTTAGACAAGCCACCGTTTTGCTTGATTCCGAACTTTCCGAACTCGACGCGGGCGAAAGAGAAGCGATTGCGTTGGTTGAAGAATTAAACGCTGACGCGCTCATCATTGATGAACGCGCCGGACGTGAACAGGCGCGAAATCGCGGAATTTTCATTATCGGAACTCTCGGCATCCTAAACAGCGCGGCGGAAAAAGGCTTGCTCGATTTGCCCGTTGCACTCGAAAAACTCCAACAAACAAGTTTCCGCGCATCCGAAAAATTGATTTCCGACCTGTTAAAACTTGATGTGGATAGAAAAAAAGGAAACAGTTAAAAAGTCGGCGGAGTAAAAATTTCGCAAGAAACATTTCTAGCGGTTTTGAAAGTTAATGAGAGTTAGTATTTAACGAGTCATTAAATGATTTTCAACTGCAAAAATCATATCTATTTTCGTCAATAAGATGTGCTAAAATTAAACACGCACAAGAGATGAAACAAATATGAATAATGAATTTAATAATACGTTGGAAACGTGGGCAGGAGCGAAACGTCTTAATTTGGCTTTAGTCTTTACTGATATTGTTGCCTCTACATCTATTGGTCAAAAACGTGGAGATAATCAATGGGTGCAAGAATTGGCATTGCATTTTAGACGAGGTAGAGAATTAGCTTCGACCTATGATTGCTATGTAGTTAAAGTTATTGGAGATGCTTTCTTTGTAGCATTTCGTAACTCTACTGACGCAGTTGATTTTGCCATTGAATTTTCCAAAGACACAGGTGTTGATTTTATAGGAATTAGAATTGGTATTCATTCTGGGCAAGTTCAAATAATGGAAAATGATATTTATGGCTTAAATGTGAATAAAACAGCAAGAATTCAATCTTCTATTGAAAAAGAAGGAATTAGTGTTAGTGATTCTATCAAAGAAGATTTTATAAAAAACTATGGAAGTAGCGCACCTTTAAAGTTTATTCTAAGCAATGTAGAAATTAAGAATTTTCGCAACTCCAAAATTTGGAAAGCAATAAGCCAAGAATTAAAAAGGTCTCATCTAAAAACAAATAAAAAGCGCGGTGAAATTTTGGGAAACATTGAGAAGAAACCAATAAACTCTCAATCAAATTATAATACTCAAAACACAACTCAGAGTTCATTAGCTCCAAATCCGCAGTTATCACCTGAATCTATTTTTAAGTCTAAACTTTTTAATCCACTTGGCACTAATGGGCTGGCTAATATTGTCCCCCATTTAAAACCTTCTGATAAATAGTAATTCCTG
>JANOXW010000795.1:0-1713 GCA_031418635.1 Acidobacteriota bacterium | reverse complement strand
TTCGGCACCGGTTATTCGTCTTTGAATTATCTCCATCATCTACCGTTTGACACACTCAAAATTGATCGTTCATTTGTCAATGCTACCGGAGAAAACGGCGAAAACTCAGAAATTCTGCAAACTATTATGTCGCTTGCCAATAATCTTAAAATGCGTGTCATCGCCGAAGGCATCGAAACGGAAACTCAACTTACACTTTTGCAAAATTTAGGCTGTCACTACGGTCAAGGTTATTTGATGTCAAAGCCTCTGCCAAAAGACGAAATGGAAAAACTACTTTATCAAAAAAGAAATTGGCTTCCCTTTTTACAAACAAATTATGATGAAGCAACCATCAACTCATCTAATCAAGCAAACCTCCCCGTTTTTTTAATTGAATTGATATAATCGAAAAAAGTAAAATTTGTTCGTTCTGTTTTTATGGCTTACCAAAAATCCGCGAAAACCGAAGAGATTCTTAATCAGTTGGAAAAAGATGCCGAAAAAATTGACTTTGGTAAGATTCGTTGTCCATTGTGCAATTGGTCGCCGAAGGCTTCAAGCCGTTGGTGTTGCGCTGATTGCGAATTTCCCGAAAACTTTTTCGGTGGTTGTTTCACGAATTGGAATACCTTTGAAACAAAAGGAAAATGTCCAACTTGCGCTCATCAATGGCGTTGGACATCTTGTTTAAGTTGTCATCAATGGTCGCTTCATAAAAATTGGTATAACTGATTGATTTTTCCAAACTATCCATTATTTACTCAGCACCCAAAACTTGGGCAATGGTTTCTTTCTTTAAGCCTTTGCGTTTATTGTAATCAGAAGGTGAAATTTGTTTGTCGCGCCAAGCGTCGAGGTGTCCGACTTGGTGGACGCATTGGATGGTGCAGGTCGGCGCACACCATTTTTCGGTGATGTATTCGCGGCGCATATCGGAATGCGTGTATTCGTGAAGCGAAATGCCGGGCGTGCCGCGCTGTTGTGAACACCAACTAACGATGCCCGCTTCGTCAACATACAAATATCTCGCGCCCGCCCGACACCGCCATTCGTATTCGCCGCCGTCAACAATCGAGTCCTGGAACCAATTCCAACGCGCATAACTGCTCGTGCCTTTCGCCTTGATTTCTTTATAGACGCGCTTTTCGTGGTCAGTTAAGCCTTTATTCAAACCCATTTCGTCGTGAATCACGCCGACAGTTGAAGAAAAGCCGAGTTCAATCGCACGATTCGCAATTATCAACGCTTCGTCAGGATTTGCCACGCCGCCGCCGACAACCGAATTGATGTTGACTTTGAATTTCGCGTGTTCCGCCAAGTTTTTCAACTTGTTGTCAAGAACTTTCAAACTTTTTTTAGAAACGTCGTCGGGCGTTACGTTGTCAATCGAGATTTGCAAATAATCTAAACCGACTTCGTTGAGTTTTTTTATTTTATCAACCTGAAAATAATAACCGTTGGAAATAAGTCCGGCAATCATTCCGTGATGTCGAATCCGCCCAATTATCTCGTAAATCTCCGGGTGCATCATCGGTTCGCCGCCCGAAATCGTAACCACCGAAGTGCCAAATTCAGCAAGTTTATCAATCCGCTTGAGCATTTCACCGATTTCCACCGGATCACTTGTTTTGTCGTATTCGTTGCAATAGGTGCAAGCCAGATTGCATCGCCGCTTCGGAACGATGTGAACCAAAACCGGATGCCTTGTCGAAGCAAACGCTTTGATTGTGT
>JANOXW010000794.1:0-11897 GCA_031418635.1 Acidobacteriota bacterium | reverse complement strand
TCGGAATCACATTCGCAAAATACTTCACAACAAGAAACACATTCCATCATAGATAATCCGGCATCATTTATCAGTCCTTCGGGTGCGGCATTTGCTGTAATTTGTTTTTTTCTGCCTTGGTTGCAATGGTCAGCTTGTGGGATCAGGAAAAGCGCATCAGGTGCGGATTTGGCAAACTTTGATTCTAGTTTTTGGTTGTTTCCATTGGCAGGTATTGTCAGTGTTGCCGCGTATTTTATCTGCAAATCACAAAAACAACTCTGGAAAGCACGTCCATTTATCATTATCAGTTCACTATTGGCTTTGTTTCTTTTGTTCTACAAAGTCAATAGTATTCCGTCAAGCCCCGAAATTTTCGGACAAAGAATTACTGCATCTGATTTAGGATTCGAGCCTCAAATCGGAGGTTTCGGCACAGTAATCGGGTTCATTTTAGCAATAATCGGCTGTGCTTTCATGAGTGGAAAAATAAATTCTAACTCAAAATCAACTTCTAAATTGCAAAATTCTTCAACTTCTCTAGCAATTGTGACAATGGTAATTGTCACAATTGCAGCAGTATCACTATATTTCAGCGGTGTTATTGGTGGAAAACAAATAAGTTTGCTTGAAATTCTAATTATTATTGCGATTTTTGTCGTCGCCATTCTCTATTCGTCCGTCGGACATGGTGGTGCGTCGGGTTATTTGGCGGTGATGGCTTTTTTTCTGGTTGCGCCCGAAGTTACGCGCCCGACGGCTTTAACTTTGAATCTTTTCGTTTCGTCTATCGCTTTTGTGCAATTTTATCGCGCCAAACATTTTGATTGGAAGATATTTCTGCCGTTTGCAATAGGTTCGATTCCGCTGGCGTTTCTCGGCGGAATGATTCATTTGCCGACCACTGTTTATAAAATAATTCTCGGCATTACGTTGATGTTCGCCGCAATTCGGTTGGCGATAAATTTAAAGTCGGAGCGCACGCCACACGCGCCGAACATTTGGATTTGTCTGCTCATCGGCGCAATGTTGGGGTTTGTGTCGGGACTTGTGGGTGTCGGCGGCGGAATTTTTCTGACACCGATTTTGCTTCTGATGAATTGGACGGAAACCAAAAAAGCAGCGGGAATTTCCGCGCTGTTTATTTTAGTCAACTCGATGTCGGGACTGCTTGGAAATTTTTTGTTGGGGAAAAATTCGCAAATTTTCAATCTTCCAACGAATGTTTGGTTTTGGATAATCGCAGCGGTTATCGGCGGAATAATCGGTGCGACAATGGGCAGTTATCGTTTTAACTCATTGACCTTGAGGCGTGTGCTGGCAATTGGTTTGCTGATTGCAGGTATTAAGTTAATTTTCGTTTAACCAATAAAAAAGCCTGAGTTTTATCAACTCAGGCTTTACTAAAGTGCGATTGATATTTCAAACCGCTCAGATTTTTAATCAGGTTTAGTTTTAGAACGGGAGGTTGTTCCACCAATTATCGTTGCCACGACGATTGCGGTCATTACGATTATTGCGGTTATTGCGACTGTTATTATTGTAGTTATAAGCATTTGCTACTTGCCGCAATTCTTGGTTGATTCGATTCCAATAGCCATCGAGATTGTTGTTCAGACGGGCGCGTGAAAGTGCGCGTTCAACCTGTGAACCTAACTCCAAAACTCGACGCGCTTCATTTTGACTGCGATTAAGATCGCGTCCGTTGTCGAATCTACTGTCAAGTCGGTCAGCGGCTTTAGCAAAATCTTTTGCCAAGTCGTTTAATTCGTCTTCACGGTTACTACCGTCAATTCGGCTACGATCAAGCGAATTGTCCAATTGACGCGCAAATTGCCGACTGTCATTTTTCAAATTTCGGATGGTTGATTGCAAAGCACGATTGTTATTACCGCCGTAATAATCATTGTTGCCATAATCATCATCATTGCAAACCTCATTATTGCGACTGTTGCCAAACTGTGCCGAAGCGATTGACGGCAAGCCTAAAATTAAAAGCGAAAAAGCGAAAACTGCGATTAAATTTCTAAAACGATTCATATATTTTCTCCTTAAAGTTAAAAAAAATTCTTTTGGCAACACTCAAGCTATGTATGCTTTTTAGCGAGTGTCGCCTTTCTAAAACTATCTATAAGCAAAGTCTGTGCCATTTGTTTTAGCAATCACAACAAACACAAAAAGCCCTGTGTTTACAGGACTTTTAATAAATTTTAGAGGAAATCTTATTTTGCGGCTTAACGATGCCGTTCAATATATGTTCCAAATGGTTGAGTAATCAACGCAGATTGTTAAATGTAGTATTTTTTTCATACTCAGTTCAATTAACCTTCTGTTTATCGGATTATTTCCGCATTTCGGCAAGCATTCCGGCAATCTCTTCTTTCAGATGTGCGGTAACAATGGCGTATTTCGCTTCATCGGATTGAGTTTCGGCGGGCAAGACATCTTTGGCATAAAACGCTTTACCGAAATGCACCTTTACTTTCGACAATTTTATACTCTTTGAATTGCGTCCCCAAACTTTGTAAAGTCCGTCTAAAGCAACTGGCACAATCAGCATATCGAGTTCGGTTGCCAGAATTGCCGCGCCTTTTTTGAAATCGTGCAGTTCGCCGTCAAAACCGCGTGTTCCTTCGGGAAAGATGTTTAGAATTTTGCCGTGTTTCAAACCGACTGCGCCCGCTTTCATTGCTTTCATCAGTTGTGTGTCAGGATCAATCGGCACGGTATTGAGCAGACGGGCGATTGATTTCATAAATGAGCTTTCAAAAAATTGAGTTGCGCCGACGGCAAAAGAATTATTCAAAGTTTCAGAATCAAAGTTCGACGTAACGACAAATGGGTCGAGAAAACTTTGATGATTCGGGCAAATCAGAAACGGACGTTTTAGCTTTTCAAGTTCTTTGAGTCCCGACACTTCCAATCGTAAAAAGATTTTGAATATCAAATTAAAAATTTTGAAAGTAATAAAGACGAGCCAATTTGCAAAAGTAGATTTATTGAGAATCGCGTTTATTTCAGGAATGTTTTCGCCAGCTTCGGCTTTTCGCACAATATCGCCCCAATCAAAATCGGTGGCGACAATTTCCGCATCTGAACTTCCCGTGTATTCGTTGGTGAGTTTGACGACTTCGCCGACGGTCAAGGCGTTGGCGGCTTTGTCCGAATCGAATTCGATATTAAAATTCTGTTCGAGTGCGGCGAAAACTTCCGCCCTTGATAACGAATCAAGTCCCAAATCAATTTCCAAACTCATTTCGGGATGAATATTTTCCGTGTTTTCTGTATTTTGTTTGATTGCCTTGACTAAAGCGGTGCCGACGTTTGAATCGAGCAAAGCGTTGTCTTCATCGGTAAATACTCGCGGGTTTTTATCGGGCGAAGACTTGCTGTCGTAACCGTTTGCGGCGATTTCTTTTTGTAATTCAAAGCGTTTGATTTTGCGCGTCGCCGTGCGTGGAAGCGGTTCGGCACGGACAATGTAATCTCTGACGCGCTGATATTCGGGCAGTGAACGACCAAGCGAATCGAGTTCGTGGCGAATCGCTTCGCGTGAGTTGGCGATGTTGTTTTGTTTCAAATAAGCAAAATCAGGCACGGCAATCGCTATCAATTTTTCCGCGCCTGCCAGATTTGAAGATTCATCCTTCACGCCCAAAATGCAAATTTCTTCGACCATCGGTGTTTTTGCGTAATGAACTTCCAAATCTTCGGGATGAATATTTTTTCCGTTCGGCAAAACGATCACATCTTTTGAGCGTCCGACGATAAAAAGATCGCCATTTTCGTCAAATTTGCCCAAATCGCCTGACTTAAACCAACCGTCTTCGGTGAAAGTATGCTTCGTAGCTTCAGGATTTTGATAATATCCGCTGAAAACCATTTTGCCCTTGATTAAAACTTCGCCCGCACCATCGTCGTTCGGTTCGCCGAGTTTGATTTCGGCGTAATTGACTGCTTTGCCAACTGAACCGACGGAACTTCCTTCAAATCTTGTAGATGAAACCGCGCCGCACGTTTCGGTCAAACCGTAACCTTGAATAATCGTAAAACCGAGCGCGTAATAATCTTCGGCGATTTTTTCGTCAAACCGCGAACCGGCGGAAATCGTGATGTCGAGTTTGCCACCGAAGCCGTCGTGAACTTTGCCGAACAATTTTTTGCCGAGATTGATATTGAACTTATCGCGCAGAAAAAAGTTGGTTTTGAGCATTTTGTCGAACAGCCAACGGACATAAAAAGGTTGCGCGGCAACGCCGTCAAAAATCTTTTTGTGAAACAGATACCACAGACGCGGAACGCCCGTCAGCAATGTAATTTCCTTCGTTTCAAAAGCGCGTGTCATTTCCGCCGGCGCGAGTTCTTTAATGTAAATTACGGTTGCGCCGACGCTGGCGATAACCCATAAATTGATCACCTGCGCGAAAACGTGAAAAAGCGGCAGAACGCTCAGAACAACCTCATTTTCGGAAATGTTCATCACTTCCTGACAACCCTGAGTTTCGTAAAAAATATTCCCGTGCGTCAACGGAACACCTTTCGGCGTTCCGGTCGTGCCTGACGTATACATTAGATTCGCCAAGTCTTCAGCTTTTGCAGGCGGTGGCTTTTTATCAAAATCAGCGGGACGCGGTGTGCTTGCCCAATCACTGAACGAAGCGTTCGATTTTGGATTTTGGATTTTGGATTTTCATTCGTCGCTTGTTGCTCACCAATTTCTTCATCCTTTTTCCCTTTTCCACTTTTTCCCTTTTCCACTTCTGATTGGTCTTGCAAAATAACAGCGGGAATTTTTCTGCCGACTTTTTCTTCGACTTGGTGAAAATGATCAATAAAATCTTCGCCGATAAACGCCATTTTCGCTTCTGAATTTTCGAGAAAATTTGTAATCGTCTGAATCTCGCCGTGCGGATCAATCGGCACACAAACCGCGCCGCGATAAAGAATGCCTAAATAAGCAATCGCCCAACGCGGATGATTTTCGCCAATCAGCGCAACTCTGTCGCCAAACGCAATGCCTTCTTTTTCCAGCCGAAAAGCGATGCTCCGAATTTGGTCAAGCATCTCGCCGAAAGTATATTTCGTGCCTTCCACGCCGACAATCTCCATCGCTTTTTTATCAGCGTGCGATTCGGCGGCATCAATGATTAGTTGGATAAAAGAATTATTCATAATGGTAAATTGTAAATTGTAAATGGTAAATAGTTAAGACGGAAAACCTACGATTAACCATTCACCATTTACCATTTACAATTTTGGGAACGCGAATTTTCAAGGCGTTTGGAACGATTTCATAAACGGCAGGTAATTTTCCCGGCAATTCGCCGTCGGTTTCAATGAAAATCGTTTGATTTTTATCAAGAGGTGAAACTTCGACGCGCTTTGCCAACGTACTTTTTACTTCGTCCAAACTCAAATGCGAACCGTTATAAAGTTTATAGACGTTCAATATAATTTTGGCGGTTTTGATGTCGCCGATGTTGATAACGTCAAAAAATCCGTCATTTATTTTCGCGTCGGGCGCGATTTTCATTCCGCCACCAAAAAACCTCGCATTTGCTACACAAAAATTTATCGTGTTCAAAGTTTTTTCGTCATTGTCGTCAATTTTAACACGAACTGTAATAAATTCGGTTTCTAAAACTTCTTGCAAAGTCGAAAATGCGAAATTCGATTTTCCGCCAAGCGTTTTGCCCGGAAGCCATTTGAAAAGGTTTTGAGATTTTACACGCTCATTGATTGACGCGCTCAGACCAAAACTCGAAACATTTAAAAAATAGCGCGAAACTTCGTTGTCGTCGTGATTCAAAAACGTAACTTTGCCAACATCAATCGTTTTCGTAACGCCTTCGCGCAATGCTTTTGCCACTTCCCGCGCCGTTGAAGGCATTCCCAAAGTGCGCCGAAAATCGCCACCTGTGCCTGACGGAAAAATTCCTAATTCGACATCTTCGCCCGTTTGCAAAATTCCATTCGCAACCTCGTTGATTGTGCCGTCGCCGCCGCAAGCGATGATAAATTTTCTACCCGATGCAATTCCACGTTTGGATAATTCTATACCATCACCCTGTTTTTTGGTAAAGGCAACGCTGAACGCGCCAAAATGCGCCCGCAAATCGCTGGCATTATTTGCCCAACGCGAATGCGTCGAACCCGCCGCCGATTTCGGATTAACGATGACTAGCGGCAAGTTTGCGCTAGTTGAAGATATGTATGTTTGTTTTTGCAATTTAGCGAATGTCAGAACGTCTGCGGTAGCGGACGGGTTTCCGTCGCATTGCGTAACCCGCCCGCTACCGCAGGCGGTTCTGACCTATCAATGTCCGACGTGATTCAAACCCGAAAATGCTATATCTTTTCCGCTAAAAACCCAACCGCGTCGCATCGTTTTTCCGCTTAAAAGATTGTTTGAGTCAAACGGTTTCCAGTCGCTATTCAAAAAAGCCAAATGCGGTTTTTCGGTTATCGGCAAATTTTTGTATGCAATTTCTTTTGACGCTGTTGCCATAAACGCTTCGATGTCGCTGATGGAACGTGGCAACGCTTTCGTCATCCATTCAACGCCCGTTTTTGTAACCAACATATCGTCTTCGATGCGGACACCGATGTTTTTATATTTCTCAAACGCCGGACGCACTTTTGCCAAAAACGCTTTGTTAGCGGGTGTGTCAGGCAAATAATCGAGCGCGTCTTCGCGGATGTAAATGCCGGGTTCATTGGTAAAAATCATTCCTTCTTGCAAAGCCGCGCCGTAATCGCCGACATCGTGGACATTCATCCCAAGCCAATGTCCCCAACCGTGCATATACCAAATGCGATATTGATCAACTTGGTATGGTTTGCCGTTAAAAGTCAGTTCGTATTTGGCGTTTGGTGCAGTAATCAAGCCGAGTTTTGCCAATCCTTGTTTGATAGCTTCGGCAGCGGCATTACTTGGTTGGGTAAATCTCGCGCCCGATCTAATTGTCTTTGCGGCGGCTTCTTGCGCGTCATAAACTATTTGGTAAATCTCGGCTTGCGACTTTGAAAATTTGCCATTTGCCGGATAAGTGCGCGTTACGTCCGCCGTGTAATGGTCATATTCCGCACCAACATCCATCAACATCAAATCGCCTTTTTTGACCTCTCCTTGTGCCTCTTCGTAATGAAGCGTCGTCGCATTCGGACCGCAACCGACGATTGACGGATAACCCCAATAATCGGCATTTCGGCGACGAAAAGTATATTCAACTTCCGCCTGCACTTCGTATTCCCAATTGGAGCGTCCAATCATCGCCATCGAACGCATTTGCGCTTCGGTGGTAATGTCAATCGCGTGTTGCACGAGTTTTATTTCCATCGGCGATTTAACAAGGCGAAGTTCCGCAAAAATGTCTTGTGCGTTTTCGATTTTGTAACTGTTCAATGATTTTGCAAATTCATACTCCTTGCGAAACTCTGCCAATCCGTCGCCATCTTTGTCGCTTTCGGGAAGCAAAAGATAAAGATTTTCTGGAAAAGTTGAAAGGCTGACGCTTTCGCCTTTGGTGGAAAATGCCTTTTTATCTTTGAGCGATTGGAGAAAATTGTCCAATTCACTTGAATCAATAATTGTTTTCACGCCTGAAATATTCGCGGCTTGTTCGCGCGAATACATCTTGCCGTTCCAAGTTTCGGCAGCAGGATTGCGTTTCGGCAAAAATAAAATTTCCCGCACATTTCCGCCGGCTTTGATTAAAACCAAAGTTGCGTGGTTTTGTCGCAAATTAGTCAAATAATAAAGATTATTTTCCTGCCGATAATAAAAATCCACGTCGCCCGCGTAATTCTTCGGTTCGGCACTAAATAAAATCATCGCACTATTATCAGTCATCGCTTTACCGACAGCAGCGCGTCGTTTTGCCAATTCCGCCTGCCGTTCAGCGTCGCTAAATTTCGGCGCAGACGGCGTAACCCGAATTGACGATGGCGCATTTTTATCATAACTTGTTTCGATTGCCAACGCTGGATTCAACATTGCTAAAACAACAACTATCCAAGCTAAAACTTTCATAATTCATCCCTCATCCATCATCCTTTCTCCTCGCGCCCAATCACGAATTTGTTTTGCCCAAGCCGTGCTTTTTAACTTGCGACTTTCAAGCAGAAATTCAGTAGCTTTTTTGCCAGACAAAATTGGCAACGCGATGCTTTTTTTCGTTTCCAAATAAATGCCTTCTTCAAGCGTATAAAATTTAACGCTTTTGCCGTCAAAACGCCAAATTTCTTTCACGCCGAATGCCGCAAATATCGGCATTCGCGGACGCGAAGAACTCGTTCGATTAACTTCGATAATCAAATCGGGCGGTATCTTATTATCAATTCCTAAGTTAGATTTTCCCTCAATAAGTTGAAGTGATTGAGCGTAAAAACAAGAATCAGGCTCAAAACCTTTGCGAATTTCTTTTTTTTGAAAGGTCATCGAACCAAATCTACGGAAATCAATTTCTAACTCGATAGCAATCTCCACAAAAACTGCGGCTAAATTACAATTATCTTCTTCGTGTTTATCTGAAATTGGCATATATATTTCCAAAATTCCGCTGTCGTAAGTGAATCGCGGACTTTGCATTCCCCAATGCTCATGCAAAAATTCCTCATACACTTCCCAACTTATGCCGTATAAAACTTCGTTTTTGCAGATTTTTGGTTTGGTTAATTCTAAAACCATTGACATCGCTTCTACTTCCTTTTTTATAAATCTTGTTTTATTTTAACTCTGAAAACACAAGAAACCTAATTTTAGTTTCCAATACTTATTTCAACGTCCTGAGATGTTTGATTGCCGAAAAAGTCCGCCGCGAAAACTCGAATAATATAATTTCCGCTTGCCAATTTGCTTGCGTCAAAAAAATCTTCCTTGTAAAAATCGCCGTGAACTTCGTTTGACACAATATAATTAAAAATCGTTTCGCCCGTCGCGCCCGATTTGCTTCCGTTGGCATAGACAAATTTGACGGCGCGTTCATCGGGCAGACGCGCAAAGGAAATCGTGGATTTTTTATCAACAATCGGTGTTTTGCCTTGCAAAATTTGATAACCGAGCCGGAAAACGCCCAATTTGCGCCGCTCATTGTTGCCGTCCATTTGGTCAAAGGCACGGACTACGATGCGCGTTTTTCCGTTGAGTTTTATACGCAAACTGCCGTTTTCGGTTTCAATCTCGCGCCAATTCTCGTCAAATAGCGAAACTTTTTCAATCTTTGGTGCAACTGTATCGGCGATTTTTGGCAAATAGAGCGCATCCAACGCATTCATTTCCGCGCCGCTTCTGCCCGCGATTAAGTGAACGTGATTCATCGGGTTTAATGTTCCAATCGCTTCACCAACCTCGAATTTTGTGCCGCGTGGAATACGCAAACCTTTCAGTTTGTTTTTGTCATCAACCGCAAACTGAAAGCGTTTATCGTCAAAATTTTTGCCTTCTTTGTCGCGCGCAAGCCGAATGTGAATGTAACCAAGCGTCGGCATTCTGATAAGTTCGCGCAAGGTGTCGAAATTTTGCACGGCAAACGGCTGTAAGACTTTTTCCGTGCGGAGAAACCGCACCGTTTCGCCGTAACCGCCGACAATATCGAGTCCGTTATGGAACCACGACGGCGAATTTTCGTCTTTTATCTCGCCACGAATCTCGCCCAAAGTCCCGGCAATCTCGCGCTTTCGGTCAGGCGGATTATAAGTCCAACGCGGTTCGCCCCATGTGCGAAATTCTTCGGGCTTAAAGCGTAAATTTTCGATTTCTTGGTTGGTGATTTCCTTGCCGATTTCCGCGCCCGTGAATGTGCGAACAACTTGATTTTCCGCGTCAGCTATAAACAAATTTCCGTTTTCGTCTAACGCTAAACCACTTGGACGATTAAATTTTGCGTGACGCAAATCGCCATCGGCAAATCCACACATCGTGTCGGAAATCGTTTCGACAAATGGAAAAAATCTGCGTCCAATTGCTCGAATCGAATTTCCGTCAGCGACGTAAATCACGCCGAAATTATCAACTGTAATCGCCGTTGGTTGGACAAAACTCGATTCATATAAAGAACCGTCAACCGAATCTTGTGCGCCATTTCCTGCCAAAGTCCAAGTTTTTCCGTCAGTTTCAACGACTCGCAAACGCCTGTTTCCCGCGTCTGCCACGAGAATTTTGGTATCTTTCCAAACTGCCAAACCGCAAGGCGTGTCGAATTTTGCAGTCATTGATTCGCCGTCGGCAAAACCTTGTTCGTTTCCGGCAAGCGTCGAAACTTTGCCGTTTTCGATGACACGGATTTTATCGTTGTAAGTGTCGGCGACAAAAATTTTGCCATCCAAAACCGCCACGCCGATTGGTGCATTGAATAGCGCACTTTTTGCATCGCCGTCAGCAAAACCTTTCTGATTTTCAATTCCTGCAACCAATTCAATTTCGCCCGTCTTCAAAACTTTTTTTATCGTGTGCGTTCCCGCATCAGCCACGATTAAATCGCCGTTTTTATCAAACGCAATCGCCGATGGTGTGTTGAGTTTATCAGTCAAAACTTCTAAATTTCCGCCTTTTATGACACGCCAAATTTTCCTTTTATCGCCGTCTGAAACATACAAAATGCCGTCTTTTATTGCTAATCCAAAAGGTTCGCCAAATTCTTTATTGATTCCTGCAAAGGTCGTAGCTTTTGCAAACGGAGTCGGTTTAAGCTCATTTTTCCAACACGCAGTAAAAAAAAAGAGCAAAACAGCCAGTCCGAAAAGGCTACCGAGAGTTGAAAACGCTTGTTTAGATTTTTTATTCACGAAAAGACGTTAAAATTGAAAATGATGTCAAGACAAATCGTCGGATTTTTGTTATTATGACGACACAGACCCAAATTTTACAAACCAAAAAGGAGATAAAAAGATGTTTTCGTTAGAAGATTTATTAGGACAACAACAGGGCAGCGATGCCGTCGGACAAATCAGTCAGATGCTCGGTGCAAATCAAAGTATGACAAGTTCGGCGATTCAACTCGCTTTGCCGATGATTTTAAGCGGAATTGCCAACAACGCTTCGACACCACAAGGTGCGGAGAATTTAAACACCGCGCTTGAACAAGACCACAGCGGCGGCTTGCTTGACAATTTGATGGGTTATCTTGGCGGCGGTTTGTCGCAACCGTCGGAAACAAGCCGACAAACCGACGGCACAGGTATTTTAGGTCATATTTTCGGACAAAAACAAAGTGCCGTCGCCCAAGAAGTCAGCCAAAATTCAGGCTTGGACATTGGACAAGTTGCCAAACTTTTGATTACGCTGGCACCGATTGTTATGGCTTTTTTGGGCAAACAAAAACAACAACAAGGTCTTGGTGCAGACGGACTTGCATCCCTTTTGCAAGGTCAACAACAACAAATGCAAAGTTCGGGCAATCCGATGATGGATATGGTAACGGGCTTTTTAGACAAAGATCACGACGGAAGCGCAATGGACGATTTAGCTTCGATGGCAGCAAATTATTTCAGAAAATAAAGTTGTATTTAGAGCAAAATAAAGAGAGCATCAGACACGTTGATGCTCTCTTTTCATTTGCAAATTTGGTACACCCTGCAAGATTCGAACTTGCGACCTTTTGGTTCGAAGTCTTAAGAAACAGTTTATTTGTATTTGGATAAGTTTATAAATTATTGCATTTAGTAGGTTTATTACATTGGTAGTTTAATTGAGTAAGTCAGAAATCTATCAATATGGATAGGCTGGCACACATTTGGCACACAAAATTTAATCTTTTTTTCATTCAATTCGGGTGAAGCGTTGCTCGGAGTGTTGGCGGCTTTGCTGACTTGGTATAACTCCATTTCATCAGACGGGTAAGGCACGAGAAGTTTTTGAACTTTGTCCGTGTCATTTTCTTTTGTGTCCAGCCATCGGCTTGCCTTTACTGAACGGTTTG
>JANOXW010000793.1:0-2853 GCA_031418635.1 Acidobacteriota bacterium | reverse complement strand
GAAACTTAAATTATAGCTGGCGAATTCTAAAAAAATTACTTATTTTCTTGAATCTTCTCTATCAAATCTAAATATTGTGCTAAATGTGCTTCTTCGTTCCAAAATTTTAAAAATGCTTGATAGCCGTTGTTTCCCAACTCATCGCGCAAATTATGATTTTCGGCTAATTTATGAATCGCGTCAACCAATTCTTTTTCGTTGTTGTAAATAAATCCGCCGTTGCTATCTTCGATGACTTCGGGCAACGCGCCTAAATTGTTGACGATGGCGGGAGTTTTCAGCGAAAACGCTTCGATAATAATGATGCCGAAAGTTTCATAACAGATGGACGGCACAATGATCGAAACGGCGCGACGATAAAGATTTTGCAATTCTTTTTGGCTCAATCTGCCGAGAAATTTGATATTCGGGCTGTCGTCGGCAATGCGCGTCAAATCATTTTTATATTCGCCGTCGCCCGCAATAAGCAAATCGTATTCTGCAAGTTTTTTGAAAATCGGAATCACATTTTGCAAGCCTTTGATTCTTTCCAACCGCCCGACAAACAGAAAAAATGGACGTTCTTGTTTGTTTTCACTTGAAAGATTTTCAGGTTTCGGCGCGGGCAGAAAATAGGGAATATGCGTTATTGGAATATCCAAACCGTCTTCGAAATGTTTGTTCAGGGTAAATCTGCTCGGCGAAATAAAACGGTCAATATGCCGCAAAGATTTTTCAAGTAGTCCGCTGTATCGCCAAAGTTGCGGCGGTCTTTTGCCCGCGATTTGACATTTTAGACAATCTTTTTCGACGCAAACTTCGCGGTCATATTTCCATAAAACGTGCATCGGACAAATCAACCAATGCTCGTGCGTCGTGTAGAGTTTGACGGCTTTTCCGTAGCTCAATGCTGTAATGCCGACGAGCGACATATTGTGAAAATGTATAACATCATAATCATTATTTGATAAAGCGTCAGTCAATTCTTTTTTGAAAAACGGAACGCCGGTTTGTTGGGTGAAAAGCGGCGAGAGAAATCCGGCGCGGCTTTCTAGTTTATGGACTTTGACATTCGGATGATTGGGAAAATCAGCAGTCGGCGTTTTCTTCTCTAAAACACGATAGGCATCAACGCAATGAAAAACGTCAACAAAATGTCCGCGTTTTGCCAATTCATTGGTCAGACGATAGATATACATCGCATCGCCGCCAAAACTATACGGCGGATAAAACGTCGTTACCATACAAAATTTCTGGGGTTTAAGGTTCAAGGTTTCAGGTTACAGGTTCAAGGTTCAAGATTCAAAGCCGACGGCGTTACGTCTTTGCCGAAGCCACTGACTTAAAAATGGCTAAAAGTTCGTTTGCGGCTTTTTTCCACATAAAATCTTTTGAACGATCTAGACCGATTTGTTTCATTTCAGCCCGACGCACATCATCGCTCAAGATTTCTTTCAAAACTGCCGTCATATCATCAACATCCAACGGCTCAAAAAAGACTCCGGCGTTGCCCAAAACTTCGGGCAGCGAACCGCGATTGCTGGCGGCAACTGGCGTTCCGCACGCCATCGCTTCAACGGCGGGAAGCCCGAAACCTTCTTCCAACGACGGCAATACAACCAACGTCGCGGCGTTATACAAATACGCCAAATCCACATCTTCGACAAATCCCGCGAAGGTGATTTTATCGGTCAAGCCGAGTTCTTCGACTTGTTTTTTAAGCGCGGGATACGCCGAAAAAAAAGGATCGTCTTTGTAATCGCCGACTAAAATCAATTTTATATCGTCCAATCTGTTCAAAGCGTCAATCAAAGTGTTGAGATTTTTGTGCGGACTGATTCCGCCGACATAAAGCAAAAACTTTTCGTCCGTTTTGAGATGATGACGCTGCAATGCTTCATTCATTCGCTCATCGTGCGGAAGAATCGTAAAAACTTCACGCGCGGCTTCGGTAATAACTCGCAGACGCGATTCGGGCAGATTAAAATATTCAATAATTTGTTCCTTAGCATTTTCCGAAACCGTCAAAATCAAATTCGCCTGCCGAATCGCAATGTTTTGTTTCAACCTCCAAAACAGATGCGATTTTTTGTTCGGAAAGATGAGTTCGGGATGATGGTCAGCAATAACATCGTGTAGCGTTACGATAATTTTTGTGCGATTAAAAATCGGAAAATACGAATAAACCGCCGGCGAGAAAAAAATGTCAATTTTATGATTTAAAACCGCTCGACTCATCGCCCACAAATCTTTGGCGGAACGATTGCCATCTGCCGAAGCCGCTTGCGTTGGCGAAAATTTGGTATCAGCGACGATTTTTTTTACTTGCGCGGGAAACTCATCCATTTCGGCAGTTTCGCGGTCAACAAAAAACAAATATTCATTTTCCGTATCTTCGGCAAGAACGGCTTCGAGCAATTCCCGCGTAAAACGCCCGAATCCGCGTTTGTTTGACCAACAACTTGCATCAACTCCAATTTTCATCTTTACTTTTTACTTTTACTTCCACTTGCTTGCGCTTGTGCCTTCGCCACTAACGTAACCACGAAATTCGCCCCAAGACCACGCCGACATCAAAGTTATAATTAAAGGAAACGAGCTAACTAATTCTTTGATGTGTCGTTTTTTCCTGATGATATTTAAAGCGATTCGTGTCGGCAGAATTATCGGCAAAGCGAGCGAAACAACCGCAAATGTGGCACGTTTTGAAAACGGCGCAGACGAAACTCGCCGTGCGTCAAAGGAACGCGCAAGATGATAAAACTGAATCAGAGTCTTTTTCAACTCGAAATTTTTGGCGTGATAAATTGTCGCCGAATCCGTCAAATATAGCTTATATTCGCGCTTTTTCAACTCTTCATTAAAAAAGGTTTC
>JANOXW010000792.1:0-4590 GCA_031418635.1 Acidobacteriota bacterium | reverse complement strand
GTGCCGCCGTCGGCGATTTCAAAAAGTCCGAGTTTGCGTGCGCGTGCGCCCGAAAATGCGCCTGCTTCGTGTCCGAAAAGCTCGCTTTCGAGCAGTGTATCCTGCAAAGCCGCGCAGTTTAAATCAATAAATGTCTTTTTGTTGCGCTTGCTCAGACGATACAGAGATTGCGCGATGAGTTCTTTGCCTGTTCCTGATTCGCCCGTAATTAAAACCGATGTATCAGACGACGCGACGCGCTGAACAAGCCGCAAAATCTCCTTCATTTGTGGCGATACAGCGACGATTTCGGGCATATTTTGGTGAGTGCGTTCAATCTGTGCGCGAAGCCGCTGATTATCAATCTTGAGTTTTTGCTTTTCGGCGGATTGTGTAACCAACACGGCAAGTTCGGTGATGCGATAAGGTTTGGTCAGATAATCGTAAGCACCGAGTTTCATCGCTTCGATTGCCGATTCAACCGTCGCTTGTCCTGTCAGCATTATGACTTCGGGCATATTTTGGCTCTTTTCGCGCAGACGGCGAAGCAATCCGATGCCGTCCAGACGCGGCATATTTATATCGCACAGCAAAACATCAAAATCCTGCTGTTCAAGCATTTCCCAAGCCGCTTCGCCGTCCGAAGCCGTTTCAACCTCGTGTCCTTGTCGGCTCATTTCTTTCTGCACGACCATTCGCAGATTTTTTTCGTCGTCAACTACTAGAAGTTTTGCCATAATTTTTAAGTGTTTGTTGAGTTTGTTGGGTTTGTTGAGAGTGGGAGATTTATTCTCAATAAACTCAATGAACTCAACAAACTCTCAAAGAACTATTTTTGAATCGGAAGATATATCGAGAAAGTTGTCCCGACACCGATATTTGAACGGACACTAACGCGTCCGCCGTGTTCGGTGATGATGCCGTAACAGACGGCTAAACCGAGTCCCGTGCCTTTGCCGACCTCTTTGGTAGTGTAAAACGGCTCGAAAATCTTTGATAATTCGTCGGACGCAATGCCGATGCCCGTGTCTTGAATCTCGATAACGACGCGGTTGTTTTGTGAAGATGCACGAAAAGTGAGCGTTCCGCCGTCAGGCATCGCATCTATCGCGTTGGTGGCAAGCGCGATTACCGCTTGCTGAATTTGCCCTTCGTCGGCGTTGACCAGCGGCATTTCTTCTTCGAGTTCGAGCTTGATTTTGATATTCTCTCCGCGTTTTTGGTGTGTTATGAGTCGGGCGGAAGATTTTATTACTTCGGAAATATCAATCTCAAACCGATTTCCCGTGCGTCCGCGGCTAAAATCGAGCAAACCATTGGTGATTGATTTACAACGAAACGCTTCGCTTCTGATAAGTCCGAGATATTCGTGCAAATCGCTGACCTCTTCAGATTCGCCAAACACACCTTCTTCAACCCGCGATTCTAAAGATTCGGCGCAAGCGGAAATCGTCGCCAACGGATTGTTTATTTCGTGAACCACGCCTGCTGCGAGTCTGCCGACTGCCGCGAGTTTTTCGGCGCGTCCAACGGCGTGAATCGCTTCAACGCGCATCGTAATATCTTCGCCAACCGTAATAACGTGCGTAATTTCGTCTGTTTCGCGGTCGCGCATCGGTATTTTGCTGACCATCCAATGTTTTGGTGCGCCGTTGTCGTCCGTCGTGCGTTGTTCGATGCGTTCAAGTTGTCCGGTGAGAAACGCCCGTTCAAATTCCTGTCGCAATCTACCCTGCGGATATTTGGCAAGAACCTGAAAAACATCGCGCCCGATAACCGAATCGCGCGGAATGCCCTGCACGCCGATTTCCCGATGACGATTCCACGTTACGATGCGATAATCGCGGTCAATTACATAAATCGAGACCGGCAAAGCGTCCAAAATCGCTTCGGTAAATCGGCGGTGTTCCGCTCTCGCTTGATTTATCGAAGTATTTATCGCGGCTTCGTAATGCGCCGAGAGATTTATGCTCATCGCCGTCATCTGCGTTGCCGCATCAATTAAGCGTTGCGCCGATTCTGCACAATCACTCTTTTTCCCGAACCCGACAATAAGCGCACCTTTGACTTCGCCGTTGATGTGCAAAGGCGAAACATATTCAGAACCGTGAGTATTGCTTTTTAGTAAAAATTCCTGCGCGTCTGCTTGCCAAACGGAAACTTGTGGCGGCAAAAACTCCAGCCATTTATTCAACCTGTTTTTGTTTAGAAAATCCTGATTTGTTTCCAAAGTTCCAGACATAAATGCGCTACTAACTAAGCCGATATGTTCGAGTTCGACAACCACCGCGCAAATGAGCGCGTCGGTTTCAAGCCCGATAGCTTCCGCCACCCGCGAGGCGACTTTTTTCGGATGAACCGTAAAAAGCAAACTGCGTCCGAGTTCGGTAATAAATTTTAATTCGCGTGAAGAATCCGTATTTTTTCTTGCGGGAAAATACGTTTCCGACTCGCTTGTAATTCGCTTCGGGGTTAGCATTATTAGATGTTATTCCACAGATTGAATAATTTTTTATGAAGAAATTATGTCATCCGAAAGGAGCTATCGAATTTAGAAAAGAGAAGTTTTTAAACTTCCTCTCTAATTAAAAAAGATTTTTAACATTTTGTCAATGTTTTTAACACGGCAAATCGGTATCTAAACCGTGATACTTACTAAAAAATATTGACACTTTGCCGCAAAACTCCTAGAATTAAGCCTAATCAATTTGTTTTGTGAAAAAAGAAAACCAACCTTTAACTTTTGAAAAAATAAAAACGGCACACTCTGAGAGATACGGCGAAATTCGCGGCAGACTTGCAGAGTTTGAATCTGTTTGGCAAAGCGAAGGCGATGAACGGCTGTGGGAAGAGATGGTGTTTTGTTTCTTTACCGGCGGATGTTCGGCAAAAATGGGACTTCGCTCCATCGAAGCCGTCAGACCACTTTTAATGAACGGAAATCACGCCGAACTTGTCGAAGCGTTGCGCGGCAAACATCGCTATCCGAATGCGCGGTCGGGTTATATCGTCGCTTCGCGTGAATTTTTGCAGGAACATTGCGAAATGCGTCTGCGTAGTAAATTAGAAAGTTTCGACAATCATTTGGAAAGACGCGATTGGTTGGTCAAAGAAAAACGCATCAAGGGTTTGGGTTACAAAGAAGCGAGTCATTTTCTGCGAAACATCGGCTTAAAAGGCTACGCGATTCTCGATAAACATATCTTGCGAGGCTTGGCGGAGTTGAAAATAATTGACGACCCAAAGCCACCAAATACGCGACTTCGATATCTAACGATTGAAGAAAAATTAAAAAATTTAGCCCACCGATTAAACATTGATTTCGATGAATTGGATTTAGTTTTATGGTCATTAAAAACAGGTGAAATTCTCAAATGAATTTTGCCGGAAGGAAAGGAGTTAATTATGAAATTACAGAAGTTTTCAGCAAGTTTTGTTCGGTTTCCTTTCCATATTAAGCATCTGATGACATATTGTTTAATTGCCGGTTTGTCGGTTTTGGCAGTGGCAAGCGATACGAGACCGACCCCGGAAGACACGCGGCAGTTAATGAAACAGGCTGAAAAATTCACGCGGCGCGGCGAAATAGTCGAAGCCGAGAAGATGTTACGGCGCGTTCTCGAAATCAACCCACAAGAGTCAAAAGCCAAACTTAATTTGGCAAATATTTTACTCAAACAAAGACGTTTAATCGAAGCCTACGATTTGTCGGTGGCGGTTGCCAAAGCCGAACCGAAAAATTCGTTTGCTTTTGCCGTTTTGGGCGCAACACTTTTGAGTGCGGGAAATTTCCGAGATGCAAGAATTTCTTTTATCAATGCGCTTAAACTAAACAAAAACGAAGCATTGGCTTGGGCAGGATTCGGGACGCTCGATTTTTACGAAAATCGCATTTCGGAAAGCGTCGAAAATTTACGCGAAGCCGTTTTTCATAAACCGGATGAGCCTGACTTTTTCTTTACTCTCGGACAAGTTTCGGCGCGTGCCGAGAAATACAAAGAAGCCGCTGAAGCCTACGAAAATTTTCTGCGAATTTCGCCGCAAAGCGATAAAGAAAGGCGCGACCGAATCAAAGGTTTAATCAATTTCCTACGTTTTTTGGGCAATAAGCAATCACTTTACAACATCGGCGGTGAAAAGCAGACAAATGTTCCCTTTAAACTAATAAATGATCGTCCGGTTATTCAGCTAAAAATAGACAAAAAAGGTGAATTGCTGAATTTTGTTCTCGATACGGGTTCGGGCATTAGCGTAATTTCGCAAGAAACAGCGGCGAGATTAAAAATTAATCCGATTACGCGCGGCGGTTTGGCACGCGCTATCGGTGGCGACGGCAAGTTTGAAATCGTTTATGGTTTTTTGAAAGCAGTTCATATCGGCGATGTGAAAATCCAGAATGTGCCGGTTTATATCCGCAAATTTCATTCAAATACGGAACAAATAGATGGTTACATCGGCATCTCGTTAATCTCGAAATTTTTGACGACGATTGATTATGGTAACTCGACTTTTGTGCTGAAAAAAAGGGAAGCGATTGAAAATAGTAAATCTGAAGGAGAGATTTTATCTCTGCCGTTGCGTCTTACTTCCAGCGGGTTTTTGAGCGGCGAA
>JANOXW010000791.1:0-7046 GCA_031418635.1 Acidobacteriota bacterium | reverse complement strand
GGTCGCAATCAAGGTCAAAGCCCAAGAAATGAAGAAAACAGTTTATCAATTGAGGAACGGATTATTTGCAGATTATCTAAAATCACAACTGAAAAATCCAATGATTCCAGCGTTGTGATTTTAGTTAAGCGAAAGTCCTATTAACAATAAACAGCCGCCGCACAAGTTATTAAAATTACTGAAACACTTTTTCAATCGGCGTAATGGTTACGTTTTCGGGTTTAACTTTAATCGGATAAGTGGCAATTACCGCATCTTCCGTCAAAATTTCCTGCGGTTTGGAAGCGGCGTAAGTGATATGCGCGGGTTTGTTGTTGACGATTGCATCACGCAAGCCTTTCGCGTCTTTGGTAATCATTACGACGCGCATTTTGTCGGTTGAAAAATGCTTTTTGATGGCGTTGTTGACATCTGCCAAAGTCAGTTTTGCCAACTGTTTCTTCATATATTCGTTGTAATTCGGAATGCCGTAATAGTGTGAATCAAGGGCGTAACCGAGTTCGGCATCTTTCGTTTGCGTCAACACATTGACAAATTTCGTCAAAAAGTCGCGGGTTTCCTCAAAAGTTTTTTTCGTCATCCCGTTTTTAACGAGTTTATCAAATTCATAAAGCGAAGCGCGAAGTGCGAAATTTGCGTTTTGTGGCTCAACCGGACGAATCCAAATCTGAAAAATCTGCTGTTGCCGCGCCAAATTCGGATCGGGTTCAAACTGAAACATTCCACGCGGAAAATATTCGATGTAAGCGTAATCGCCATAATTTAGCCCGCGTTTTTCGCGCAATTCTCCGTAAAGATAGCTGTTCGAGGAACGATGTTGACCGAAATATGAAGCGACAAGAGCAAGCGCGGCATAATCTTTGTCAGCACGATTGACATCAATCGGAAAACCGAGGGAAATCGCTGTCGCCCGCGTTTCGCGCTCAACAATATCAATCTTCATTCCGGGTTCGAGTTTTGGTGTCGGAAGATTCCGCAACGCCTTTTTGCCTTTTGGTAATTCGCCAAAATCCGCCGTGATTTCTTTGGAAAAATTCGTGTCGAAACCGCCTGAAAGCCCAAGCACGAGATTCGCTTGCGTATAATTTTGCGTGTAAAAATCCTTTACGTCAGAGAGCGTCATTTTTTCCAAACTG
Source organism: Acidobacteriota bacterium (assembly GCA_031418635.1). Classification (GTDB taxonomy): domain Bacteria; phylum Acidobacteriota; class Blastocatellia; order Pyrinomonadales; family Pyrinomonadaceae. Next base: position 5,910 of record JANOXW010000791.1, on the reverse strand, counting down.
CTGATATTTCCGACGGTGTAATGCTCATACGGATGATTTTTGTAAATGATATTGTAAAGCCGTTCTTTGCCGAGTTCTTCATCGTTGCTTTCACGAAGTCCGACTTTTAGCGAATTTATCGCGTCTTGTTTGAGGCGTTTGAAATCGTCTTCACGAAATCCGGGATCAAGCAACATTTGGCTAATCAAATCATAATATTTTGCCAGATTATCAACGTGCGTCGTGCCGACAAAAGTCGTCATTTCTTTGTCAACCTGATAACCGAAACCCGTCGCTATCGGATAAAATTGTTCGACAATTTCGTCATAAGTGAACTTTTGACTGCCGCCGTTTGCCAACATCGCGGCGGTCAGATTCGCCACGCCTTCCTTGCCTTTCGGGTCATCAACCGCGCCCGTTAAAAATTGGATGCGAAACGAAACAAGCGGCGATTTGCTCGGCTGAAAAACGCTCGTCAGATTAGATTTCATAGCTTTTGATTCGGGTTTTAATACAAATTTTTTGCTTGTTTGGGCAACTACGGTTGTTGTCATTAAAGCAAAAACTATCAGCGAAATAAATAAAAATCGTAGTTTATAAAAATTTCTGTTCATAAGTTTTCCTCAAGAAACAATTTCGATTATTTCTCCTTTTTCGATGTCAAAGTTACGACTGTCCGGCTGTTATCGTCAAAGTATTTTTCTGCCATGGCGCGAATATCTTCGGGCGTGATGGAATCATAGAGCGCGAAAACTTTGTCAATCGTTTCGGGCGAACGGCGAAGCGCAATATAGCTTGCCAAAGTTCCGGCAATCGCGTCGTTGCTGTTCATTGCCAACGAAAAACTGTATCGCAAACGTGCGCGAGTTTCGTCCAGCTGTTTTTTGGGAATCAAGTCTTTCGCGTATTTTTTGTATGTTACGATAATCTCGTCTTTCACCGAATTCAAGTCTTTTTCGTCTTTCACTTGAGCAAAAACGGTAAAAAGTTCGGGGTCAATATGATTATCAAAATCAGGTGCGACAAAAACCGCTTTTTGTTCTTCCAAAACGAGTTTTTGATAAATCTCCGAATTTTCGCCAAATGCAATCGCACTCAGCAAATCAAGCGCGGTTTTATCTTTTTGGGTTTCGGAAAATGCGGGCGCACGATACGCTACGGCAACGTATGGCAATGTCGGCGAATCCCAATCAATGTGCGCCTTCCGTGATTCTTTTTGTGCCGGTTCAACGGGAATTTGCTGTTTATAATTTTCGCCTTTCCAATCGCCGTAATATTTTTTTACTTTCGCCAAAACCTCATCCGTTTTGACATCACCGACGACGATAATCGTCGCGTTTTCAGGACGATAAAAGCGTTTGAAAAACTGCAAGGCGTATTCGTATTGGTTCGGATAATCTTTGATGTCTTTCAAATAGCCCATCGTCGTATGGCTGTAAGTGTGATTGGTGAACGCGGTTTCCCGAATGATTTCAAACATCTTAAAAAGCGGACTTGCCGAATTTTTGTTGTATTCGCCCAAAACCGCGCCAGCTTCGGTTTTGAATTGGTCAACCGAAAATTTCAGATTCTTAAAACGGTCGGCTTCCAACCCCAAAATTTCGTCCAAATCTTCTTTGGCGAAAGTTTCGTGATAAACCGTTCGGTCATCAGAAGTGTAAGCGTTGCTTGACGCGCCCGCTTTTTTCATAATTCGGTCAAAACTGCCCGCCGGATAATTTTCACTTCCGCGAAACATCAAATGTTCAAAAAAATGCGCGTAACCACTTTTATTTTCCTCAACCTCATTGCGCGAACCGGCTTGCACAACCGTATAAAGCGAGACCAGATTCGGATAATCCGTCGGCACAATAACAACGCGCAACCCGTTCGGCAAATCATTAACCGTATAATTATATGGAAAAACCTTGCGCGTTTGGGCGGAAGTTATAATAACCGAAACCGTGAAAATCAATGCAAAAAACAACACTTTCATATTTTATCTCCGAAAAATCTTACAAATAACTCTTATTTCTGATACGTTTGGCATCCTTTGAGAAAAAACTTACCATCTAACCGATATTGTCGCTTGAGATGAAATTTTCAACCAATAATTCAAACTCTCCTCGTTAATCTCCTCGTTAAATAGATGTCAGGAAAGGAAATTTTGTTACCTAAGAATAACAAAAAACGCTTTTCTTTCAAAAGGTTACACGATAAAAAAACATTCCGAAAATTTCTTCTTGTAATTTATTAACTTTTAGTGTATAAATCATAGCGGACAAAACATTTCTTGTTTTTTGCTAAGGAGGATAAATGAAATTTTCAAGAACTATTTTAACTACCAATCTAATTTTCTCCCTCGTTTTTGTTTCTTTTTTGAGTTTGGCTATCCACGCCCAAGATTCGCGCATTGCTTTGCAACGCGGCTATCGCACCGGCTATTCGGATGGCTATTTGGCGGGCTATCGTGATGTGATTGACAATGTGGCGAAAAGCTATGAACGGCACAACGATTACACTAAAGCCGACCGCGCTTTTAACAAAGATTACGGTGCGCTGGAAGATTACCGCGACGGTTATCAGCAAGGTTTTGAAATCGGATACAACACGGGATTTGAAAAACGCTCGTTTGATGCGACTCTTCCAACCAATTTAAATAACCGCGCTATGACAGCAAAAACAACGGCTGTTATAACGCCGATTGAACCGAAAGTTGAAGAACAAATACCGACGGTTACTGAAACGACTGTCGCTGTAACTGAAATGGTTACGCCGCAAAATACGGTTGAAGAACAGGTTTCCGACAACACAAAAACTGAAACAACTAAACAAACGCCGATAATTCCGACCAAGTATGAAAATGCAAATTCTGACAAGCAGAGCGACGCATCTATTACTATTCCGGTTGACACGGAGTTAATCGTCGAATTACTAAACGATATAAACACTGACCAAAGTAAAGAAGGCGACAGATTTCAAGCGCGGGTTATCTCGCCATATGAATTTAGCGGAGCGATTATCGAAGGCAGAATTTCCAAAATTCAAACGCCGGGCAAAATCAAACGCCGTTCGGAAATGTTGCTTTCGTTTGACCGCATCGTGTTGACCGACAACCGTTGGGGCAATTTTAATGCGCTTTTGACGGAAGTTTTGCCAATCAAAGGCGATAATGTCAACCGCATTGACACCGAAGGAACAGTTGAAGGCAAAGGTTCGATAAAAAGCGATTCGATAAAAGTTGCCGCCGCCACCGGAACCGGTTTGGTTGTCGGCGCAGTTACCGGCGGACCGGTCGGCGCGGCGGTTGGTGCCGGAGTCGGCGCGGCTTTCGGAGTCGGCGCAGTAGTCGTTGAGCGCGGAAAACACATCCGGCTCATCAAAGACCAACAATTACGCATCAAATCCGCTTACGAAACGCGAATTCGTTAGACGTGATAGTAGCAGTGGCAGTAGCAGTAAAGCAGTAAGTAAAAGGCTGTTGCACTGTTACTGCCACTGCTTTTGACTTTGGCGCGAACATCTAGCCGTGAACGCGCCTTTCTGTCCACGAAATTGAGCAAAGTTTTTTCTTCTCCTTTTTGTCTTTGCCTAGTTTCGTGGACAAGTTTTTACAGAGTTTATTGAGAAAATTCCGCACTCAACGAACCCAACAAACTCAACAAACTCATTATGATTGTTTTGTTGACTGATTTTGGCATAAACGATTATTTTGTCGGTGCGATGAAGGGCGTGATTTTGTCCATCAATAAAAGGGCGAATATAATTGACATTACGCATCAAATTCCACCGCAAGATATTTGGAGTGCAAGTTTTACGCTTCGCGCTTGTTATCAAGATTTTCCGAAAAAAACAATTTTCGTCGCAGTTGTTGATCCGGGCGTTGGTTCACGTCGAAAAGCGATATTATGTGAAACCGAAGATTATTACTTTATCGCGCCTGACAATGGATTGTTGAGTTTTATATTTGATAAAACGACGGATTTTCGAGTTTATGAAATCGAAAACGAAAAGTTTTTCAAACATCCGGTAAGCCGCACATTTCACGGACGCGACATTTTCGCGCCTGTCGCCGCACATCTTTCAAAAGGTGTTGAGCCAAATGAGTTCGGTAATAAGATACAAAATTTTGTGCGTTTTGCAGAAAACAAGCCGCGAAAAATTTCAGACAAAGAAATCGAAGCCGAAATTATTCACATTGACCGTTTCGGCAATCTCATTACAAGTTTGACGCAAACCGATTTGCCCGAAAGTTTTACTCTAAAAATGAACGGAAAAAAGATCAATAAGCTGCACAAATTTTTTGCCGAAGCTGAAAAAGGCGAGTTGTTTATGATTTTAGGAAGTGCGGGATTTTTAGAAATAGTTGCCTTTCAAGATTCGGCAGCAAGATTGTTAAAAGTGAAAAGAGGTCAAAGAGTCATTCTAAAAAAGGTAAATCGCCGAAAATAAAAACAACTTTTAACTTTTTTGTTGCCAAACGGCTCATTTCAAGGTATAAATTAAATAGCGGATTGTTCCGTTCACGCCTTTTTGACCGACAAACTTTTTTCAGAGGAAATCTTACTTTGGACGTTGCCCTAAACACAGCTACAACTTTTAACCCGACAAATTTGTCATCGGCGAGTGTCGTCGAGGGCGAAACCGTGTCTGTTTTTCCTGAAAATGAAGCTAGTGATTTGGTATTTGAACTCGGTTTATGGCTTTCGGGGTTGGAAAGTTTTTTGAATATTCGCAATCATTCGTTTGTTGAAGAACATCGTGCCAAAGCCGCTTCACGCGATTGGACGAAGGAATTCCGGTTGACACATTCGACGCTTCTGCTTTGTTCGAGATTGACGTTTCAGCTTAGTCGGCAAATCAAAGAGCAAGCATTTGCAACGGAACTTGATGCGGATGAAGTCTATCAACTCTCAAACGCCTTGAAAGATGCGGTGTTGCTCAATGAAGGTTTGCTTCGCGCCGCGCCTCTGAAATTTGGCGAATGGACGGCGTGGAGTAATTTTCTCGCTGACAAATTCAAAGCGGTCGAAGCCTTTGCCAAACTCATTAAATCGGCGGAAAAAACGGGCGAAGCGTTTTTGCCCGCGCTTTTTTGGCAATTACTCGAAAGCAAACCGATGTCGCCCGTCATGGAAGCGGATTTGCGCCTTGTTTTGCCGCGATTTGCAAAGATTTTGAAATGGTTAAGCGTAATTGAAAAGATGCTTCGCAATGACGAACCGTTAAAGCCTTCGCTGTTGATTTTTTCGCGCATCTACGAACAGATTCAAGATATGATGACCTACATCAACAATCGTCTGTTGCGTTTTCCGAACGAGGAGGACGAACTGTTCTGTGCATTGGACGGCGCGGCTTACACGGCTTCGATAGAACTTCGCAAGGTTTATAATTACGAACTCGCGGGCGTTGCGGAAATTCGCCCGACACCTTCGGTTTATGCCAAATTGGAGACGGCTTACGCGCTATTGAACGATAGTTTTCAGCAAACCGTGATAAGTTTCGCCATATTGCTTGACCCGAATGTCGAACCGATGAAACTGTTTCCGAACTTCCAATCAAAGCTCGACCACTCGCTGCTTTTGCGTCAATCACTGTGGCAAGTTTTGCAAGGCGTGAAAAATGCCGAACGAAATCCCGAAACGTATCCGATGGATTCCTTGCATCAGCAATTAGATAATTTTCTCGCTTCGACGCTCCAATACTTGTTTTATAAAGATATGGAAACGGTTGAACGCTTTATCGAAGAAGTCTTGATAACGACCGACAGCAAAGACCTCGTGCCGATTCTGCATCGCTTCGGCGCATATCTCGAAACGCTTTTCGGACAAATTAATATGCGCGTCGTGCTGGCAGATCATCCGTTCGAGCAATAGTTAAGATGAGTTCGGGTTAAGATTTTTTCCACCGCAGAGACGCAAAGAGGTAGAGATTTTTTAGAGTTGCATTCAA
>JANOXW010000790.1:0-3598 GCA_031418635.1 Acidobacteriota bacterium | reverse complement strand
CGGCTTTGAATGAAAAGGTCGAATTGCTCCGCGAATTTTCCGAATTATAGTTTTAGATAATGAACGTGAAGTTAAAAAAACGGGTTGGCTTCTCAGCACCTAAAAAAACTACGGTTTTTCTCTTGAGCGTAGTTTTTTTCTTTGTGTCTGCATCAGCGGAAGTCTTCGCCCAGAAAAAGTTTTCAAAAACTTATCCGGCGAGCAAAGATGTTCGCCTGCAACTGACCAATCGCACCGGCACGGTAACGGTTGAAGGTTGGGATCGGGAAGAAGTGAAAATTTCGGCTTTGCTAGAAGCACCGTCGGCAAATATAGAACCGCGAAGTTTGAGCGGCACGATTGATATAAATTTGGTTAAAGATAATCAAGGCAGAGGCGAAGTCGGAAGCGTCAATTTTACCATCAAAGTTCCTTATGATTCGTCGGTTAACATTGAAACGCGAATGGGTAATCTGAATGTCAGCAATATTCGCGGCACACTTGTTCGCGCTCATATTTCATCGGAAGGCGACATCGTTTTGACCAATATTTATGCGTCGGCGGTGTCGGCGGAAAACCTCATCGGCGACATCTTTTTCGATGGCGACATTCAACGCGAAGGCAATTATCGTTTTTCCTCAACACGCGGCAACATCAATCTGCGAATTCCGTTCACCTCGTCATTTCGGATGGTCGCCACCGCGCCCTCGACACGCAGTATTTCGCTCGGTTCACTCGCTAATTCGGGCTTGCGATTTGTCAGCGAAGGTCGCCGCGTCATTGGACAAATCGGCGACGGAAGCGCAACTCTCACTGTTACCAACCAACGCGGAAGTATCTCGTTTATCCGAAGATAATTCAAAAAAACATTGACCAATCCAAATTAAACGATTACGATTAAGTAGTCAGGCAAACTGCTCTGATAAATTTCCGACTTTTGCCATTCTTCTCTCCTAAACTTTTCCAATCATGAAAAATCAAAAAATAAATGCGTTCGTTTTTGTGCTTTTCTTTTTAAGCGTTTCCATTGTTGCCTTCGCGCAAACAAAACAACTTATCAAACAAACAACCTATAAAACCGACAATATCGAGTTCGGTGTCGGCGGCACGGTTTCGATTACGGGTGCGCCAAGCGGCTCAATCATTGTCGAAGGTTGGCAAAAAAACGAAGTCGAAATCACGGCGGAAATCGAAATTCAAGCCGAAAACGAAGCCGATTTAGCCCAACTCGCCCAAGTCAATGGTTTTGCTTTAGACGAAAGTTTCGGTCATATTCGCATTATAACAATCGGCACTTTTGACAAAAATTATATGAAGCGCGTGGCGAAAAAGTTTCCCAAAAATCTTTTGGCGATGCCTTTCAAAATTGACTATCACATCAAAGTTCCTGTGATTTGCGATTTAGAAATTGACGGCGGAAGCGGCGATTTAACTTTGTCGGGCGTGGAAGGCGCAATGCGGATAAAGGTTTTAGAATCAAACGCCAAGCTAAATTTAATCGGCGGCACAATCGTCGCTACGTTTGGAAGCGGAAATGTTGATATTAAAATCCTGACGCGCAGTTGGCGCGGACGCGATGCCGACATTCAACTCGCCAGCGGCACGATGAACATCCAATTTGCCAATAATCTCAACGCCGAGATTGACGCAACCGTTTTGCGAAGCGGGCAAATCGAAAATACTTTTAGCATTCTCAAGCCACGGAGTCGCACAAAATTTACCGACAAACTAATAACCGCAAAATCAGGTAACGGTGGCGCAAAACTCTCTTTTACCGTCGGCGACGGAACATTAAAACTAGCGACAATCGAAAATTAAGATGTAATTGCTTCTACCACCGACGATGGAATTATGGCTACCATTAAGTTCAACAATTAAGCGGCGGCAGACTTTGCGCTCAGAATTTTTTCGTAAAAGGCGATATATTGCGGAATAATAAGTTCCGAACCGTAACGTGCGATGGCGGATTCACGCGCTTTTGCACCGAATGTGCGGCGCATTTCTTCGTCGTTTAAGAATTTCATCACATCGTCCGACATTTTTCCCGTGTCGCCGACATCGCTGAGAAAACCTGTTTCACTGTCGGTTACGACTTCGGGAATTCCGCCGATGCGCGTGGCAATGACGGGAACTTCGCAGGCTTCGGCTTCGAGTGCGGCGAGTCCGAAGGATTCGAGTTCGGACGGAAGCAGAAAAACATCCGCAATGCCGAGATAATCGGCGATGTTTGCTTGCTTTCCGACAAAAACCGTATCGTTTTTCACGCCTAATTGTTCGGCGCGATAAACACAAGCCGAGCGTTCGGGTCCGTCGCCGACCATAATCAGTCGCGCTTTGCCGCCTTTCGCTTTGACTTTTGCCAAAATCTCGACGCAATCTACGGGACGTTTGACGGCGCGAAAGTTGGAAACGTGAACCAGCAATTTCTCGCCATGCGGCGCAAGCTCTTCGCGCAATGGCGATTCTTCCAGACGTTTGTAATGACACGGACAAATAAAATTTGGAATGACTTCAATCTCGTCAAAATCGAAGGTTTCAATCGTCGCTTGCTTCAAAAATTTAGAAACCGCCGTTACGCCGTCCGATTGTTGAAGTCCGTAGCGCGTAATCGGCAAATAACTGCGGTCTGCGCCGACCAAAGTTATATCCGTGCCGTGAAGCGTCGTAATCACGGGAACATAGCGTTTTTGTTTGATTGATTCGCGGGCGAGAATCGCCGAAATCGAATGCGGAATCGCGTAGTGAACGTGCAGTAAATCCAGCTTTTCCGCCCGCGCCACCGTCGCCATTTTCGTTGCCAAAGCCAAATCGTAAGGCTGATGCTCGAAAAGCGGATAAGACATCATTTCAACTTCGTGAAAATGGACACGCTCATTAAGTTCCGTCAGACGAGTCGGCAATGCCGATGAGATAAAATGGACGTTATGACCGCGTGCCGCGAGTTCGCGTCCCAATTCCGAACCGACAATTCCACTTCCGCCGTAAGTTGGATAAACCGTAATTCCAATGTTCATATCTGATAAAAATAGTAAACAGTGGAAGTTAAATAGTAAAGGCGCGTCGGAGATGTTTGTAACGAAAGATTCGTGCGTCAGCCGAATTAAAAAAGTTGCGCGTTTGTTTTCGGCTTTTCGTCCACCCAAAATTATTAGGAATTTGTCTGAAAATTTTGTATAATTTGGAATTATTGGAAATCGGTTATTGAATTAATTGCGTCAAACTATGGCGACGCAGCGAGGCGGAAGAAAATGAATAAACGAATAGCATTATTATTTTTGTTTTTAATTCTTTTGACAAATGCCGTCAAAGCGCAGAATGAAACGGACGACGCGCCTATCAAAGTTGATACGCTATTATTAACCGTGCCGCTTGTCGTCAAAGACGAAAAAGGGCGATATGTTACGGGTTTGACCAAAAATAACTTTTCGGTTTATGAAAACCGCAAGGAACAGGAAATCGCGTTTTTCTTTGGCGAGGAATCACCGATGAATGTCGCTATTCTGCTTGATACAAGCGTCAGCACCAAAGAGGTTTTAGACAAAATCCAGAAAGCCGCCCGCGATTTTATTAAAGTTTTTCGCGCCGATGATAAAGGAATAATCGTCAGTTTCGATAATCG
>JANOXW010000789.1:0-9089 GCA_031418635.1 Acidobacteriota bacterium | reverse complement strand
GGCGCTATTGTTCAGCCGATCCAAACACCTGCCGATGTCTTTTCGCAATTCGGCGGCTTGGAAGTTACGACTTCTTCGACGCAGTTGCAGGAATTGACCGATGCCTTTATCTATCTTTATCGCTATCCTTACGAATGTTCGGAACAGGTTTCGTCGCGGATGATTTCGATTGCCGCACTTCGAGATGTGCTGACGGCGTTCAAATCAAAAGATATGCCAACAGCCGAAGAACTCAAAAAAAGCTACGAAAAAGACATCGAAATCTTGAAAGGTCGCCAACGCGAAGACGGCAGTTTCGGACTTTGGGGCAGACAGCGTGAACGCTACGAATATCCGTTTTTAACCGTTCACGTCGCCCACGCGCTGGCGTTATCGAAGGCGAAAGGCTACAAAGTGCCGGACGATATGCTCAATAAAACGAAGCCGTATCTGAAAGACATCGAAAAACATTTCGACGAATGGCACAGAAAATCGCCCGAAGTTCGTTGGACAATCTCAGCATATGCGCTCTATGTCCGTGATTTGATGGGCGATAAAGACGCGGCAAAAGCTAAGAAATTATTAGCCGAAGCGACCATAGCAAAAATGCCGTTTGAAGCATTGGGTTGGATTTTGTCAGTCTTGGCTGATGATAAAAACTCAACCGTTGAAGTCGAAGCGATTAAACGATTTTTGATGAATCGGACAACCGAAACCGCCGCGTCTGCGAATTTTGTGACGAATTACGGCGATAACGCTTGGCTGATTATGTATTCAAACCGACGCGCCGATGGCGTTTTGCTTGAAGCATTTCTGAAAGCCGATCCGAAAAACGATTTAATTCCAAAACTCGTGCGCGGTCTGCTTGACCATCGAAACAAGGGAGCGTGGTCAAACACGCAGGAAAACGTCTTTATTCTGCTGGCTTTGGACAAGTATTTTAATACTTATGAAAAAGTTACACCCGATTTTGCGGCTCGAATCTGGCTTGGCAATGTGTATGCGGGCGAACAACTTTTCAAAGGTCGTTCGATTGATTCAAACCTGCTGAATATTCCGATGTCGTATCTGGTGGAACAAGGCGGCACGGCAAATCTGCTGCTGGATAAACAAGGCGCGGGACGGCTTTATTATCGAATCGGGATGAAATACGCACCGAAAAATCTGAATCTCAAACCCGCCGATTACGGTTTCACGGTTTTGCGGAAATACGAAGCCGTGGACAACGCCGAAGATGTCAAACAAAACGCTGACGGAAGCTGGACGTTCAAATCCGGTGCGCGTGTCCGCGTGCGCTTGACAATGGTTGCACAGGCAAGACGTTATCACGTTGCGCTGGTTGACCCGTTGCCCGCCGGTTTGGAAATTCTCAATCCCGATTTAGCCGTAACTGAATCAATTCCCGCCGACACGGGCGACGGCAACACGCCCGTTGTCGAATACGGTTCGCAATCTTACGGACGCGGTTATTGGTATTGGCGTTCACAGTGGTTTGAACACCAAAACTTCCGCGATGAACGCGCCGAAGCCTTTAGTTCATTACTTTGGGAAGGCGTTTATAATTACACTTACGTTACACGAGCAACCACGCCCGGACAATTTATCGTCCCACCCGCCAAAGCCGAAGAAATGTATCATCCCGAAACTTTCGGGCGCACGGGAACGGATTTTGTGAACATTGAATAGAAAATCAAACAATGATACGAGGGGTTTGTTAAACTTAAATCTCGTTTCATTGTTTTGATTTATCAATTTTTTCGTTGGGATGTTGACATTATTTTTTGTCAGCATCCTTTTTTTATTACTTAATCCGGTTTTGGTATTATTGAATTTATGCAATTTGTAGTTCTCGGCTCAGGCACGTCTGTTCCGCATCCGAAAAGAAGCAGTTCGGGTTATTGGTTGGAAACTGAAAGCGGTTCTTTGATGCTCGATTTTAGTGCTTCGGCGATTCATCGGATAGCGCAGGAAAATCTCGATTGGGCGAATCTCGATTCAATTTGGATTTCACATTTTCATCTTGACCACGTTGGCGGACTCGCGCCTTTTTTATTCGGGACAAAATACGCGCCTGAAATTCAGAACAGAACAAAGCCGCTACGGATTTTTGGCGCGAAAGGCTTGAAAAAACTGCTCGAATCGTTTGATAAAGCGAATGATTACGGACTTTTTGAACAGCCTTTTCCGCTTGAGATTATCGAGATTGAACCGTTGGAAAAATTCGAAATTCTGCCCGAAATCGAAGCCGTGGCGATTTCAACTCCGCACACTACCGAAAGCCTTGCCATTCATCTCAGAAATAAACGCGACAAAACATTGGTTTTTACGGCTGACACAGGTTTTACAAAGGATTTGGCAACTTTGGCGCGAGGCTCAGATTTGCTGGTAATGGAATGTTCTTTTGTCAAAAATAAACCCGTCGAAAAACATCTCGAACTCGCCGAAGCAATGTATTTGACACGCCTTGCCAAGCCGAAAAAAGTTTTGCTGACGCATTTTTATCCCGAATGGGACGCGGTTGATTTTCAGAAAGAAGTGGCACAATTTTCGCCGAATTGCGAAGTGATTGAAGCCAAAGACGGCTTGCGACTTGAGATTTTATAAACGCGGCAATGTGAAGCTAAACTTTGAGCCGGTGCCGATTTCCGATTCGACTTCGACACCGCCACCATGTTGTTCGACAATTTCTTTGACTAGCGAAAGCCCTAATCCGACTGATTCTTCTTCTTTGTCCTGACCGTCGCGGGCAACGCGATAAAATTTTTGCCAGATTTTTTCAAGTTCACCGTTCGGAATTCCATAACCGCGGTCTTCAACTACGACGCGCAGAAAATCCGATTCTAAAATCGTCGAAATAATAATCGAAGTTCTTTCAGGACTATATTTGATAGCGTTATCAACGAGATGCGAAACAGCCCGCGTGATTAAACTTTTGTCGGCGGCAATCGGCGGCAGATTGGCGGTTGATTGTTCGACTAGATAAATCCGCTTTTTCTTAGCGGTTTCTTCCATATCGCCGACTACTTCGTGAACTACGGTGTCGAGTTTGACGGTTGTTTTCGTTACATCTTGTTTGTCGGACTGTTGCAGATTAGAAACCGAAAGAAAGGTCGAGAGCATTTTGGAAAGACGAATGGCTTCAGTATTGATGATACCCAAAAATTCGCGGGCTTCTTCGGGAATAGTTTCGTCGGCAAGCAAAAGTTCGGCAAATCCGCTGATGCTCGTAATCGGTGTGCGAAGTTCGTGCGACATCAAAGTTGCCATATCACTACGCAGTTTTTCGTTCTCTTTAACGGCGGAAATATCACGAAAAGTAATTAAAAAACACGCCGGTTTCATCGGCACATTTGTTTCGTGGATTGATTGATTATCTAACGGAACTTTGACCAGCGAAATGTGCATATCCAAAGTTCTATTGCTGGCGGGAAAATAAAGTTCGCTTTGATATTTACTGCCTGTTTGCAAAACGCGCCGGATTGCCAAACTCGGCTCATTAAAAACATCAGTTTTGAAGCGTTCAAGTAACCCGAAAAGATCGGTTTCGTTAAATCTTTGCGATTCGAGATTAGCAAGATGACGCATTTGCCGATTCAAATAAGCCAGTGTGCCGTCCAAGTAAGCGACGGCGTGTGCTTCTTTCAGATATGAACTCGCAAACGCGCTAAAAGATTGTTCTTTGATAATTCCGTGAATAAGACTGATGATGTCCAAGCGATTTTCCGCCGAAAAAGTTGAGAATGAACCCCACCAAGATTTGTGCGGCAGACTTTTCTTGCTCAATTCCTGGCGTTGAAAATTTTGTGCAAGTTGTCCGCTAAAAGATTCCAAAAGATATTGGTCGGAGCGTTCAAAATTTTGCCGGATGTTGACAAATAATACGCCAACTGCCACATTCTCATAAATCAGCGGAAGCGCGACGCGCACCATTTCGGTTTTTTCTTTATCCGGTTGCACAATAGTTTGCCGGGATTTCAACGCCGTTTCACAAAGTCCGACATTTTCCCGCCACGCCGCTTGTCGTGCAATATCAGAATCCGTTGTTTTACCGTTTCGCGCCCGTCCAACCGGAGTAAGATTGCCCTCAATCGTCTGTCGAAAAACAATTGCTTCGGAAAATGGTAAAATAGTTTCAAGCAATTTCAGTCCGCTTTCAATGCGTAAATCTGCCGATTTTCCTTCTAGTAAATGTCCGGCAGAAGCCAAAAAAACGAGTTTGTTAGTGAGTTCAGAATCAATTTGCCATAATTTTTTTATATGTATTGTTAAAATAGTCAGAGAAATTGTTAGAAAACTTGGAATAAAAAGCACCGAATAATGTAAAAATTGTGCTACAAAAACACTCAGAACAAACCAAACCGCCAAAAAAACACCGACGAATGGAGCAATTCGCTTGATGCTTAATTTCTCGGCTAACTCGCCGACGATTAGTGCTAGGAAAATCAGGATGACGGCTTTCCACCAAGTAAAAACCGTGCCTTCGGGAACGTGAAGTTTTACCAATGTGGAAAATACAATTCCGCCAAAGTTCCACAAAACCATAACAAATATAGCCGCGAAACCTGACCAAATAAACGAGGTCAAGACATTTTTACTTTTGAGAATTTTCATACTCGATTAACTTAAAATATAATTTTGATTGGATTTTCGTAGAAGAATTGACGGTGATGTAAAATCATTGGCAAATAACAAACAGTGTTTGTCTCTGAAAATTATGCACTAATTCAATGTTTGAAAGCAAGAAAAAAAATGAAAGGTTGAAAAAGTGAAATTGTTCAAAAAAATGTTACCCTTTTTCCTTTTAAACTTTTTCCCTTTCCTTCCTTTTGAACTTTTGTGCGAAAGGCGACATAATAACTACTTAATTTAGGCGGCAACGATTATGAAATTTTTATCGGATTTTAGACTTCTACTGCTTGGTTTGTGGCTTGGCGCGGCTTGTTTTTTTAGTTTCGCGGTTGCGCCGAGTGCGTTTGCCGTTTTGGAATCAAGGGAAATGGCAGGTTCGCTTGTCAATCGGACTTTATCAATCATCAATTACAGCGGTTTGATTATCGGCGTAATATTATTAATTAGTTCGTTTATAACCAAAGAAACGACCAATCGTTTTTGGGTGTGGACGGAGAGATTTTTGCTCTTGATTGTAACTGCGGCGTGTGCCGTCGGGCAGTTTGTTATTGCCTTGTGGTTGTCGGTGATTCGCGCTCAAATTGGTCGTCCGGTCGAAGAAGTTGCGCTTGACGATCCGCTTCGGTTTCAATTTAATACTTGGCATCAATATTCGGTTTGGGTTTTGGGCGGCGCGATGATTGCCGCACTTTTGGCGTTTTTTATAATTTCGAGAAAAAGTTTTAATAATTCTAAAGAAAAAGTTTCCAAAGATTTTGATTTTCAAAACGAATTCAAAATTTAATATTCTATGCAACTAATTGAAAAACTCGGTGATATTTCGGGGCGTTATAAAAATTGGCGCAGTAACGAAAACTTAGAAAATTATCCGTTTGTTGAAAACGTCCACGCGCCTTTTACGCCGATGCGACGCGCACTTCCGATGCTAAATTTGGCATTGATTTCTTCGGCGGGCGCGTATATTGACGGCACGACGGCGTTTGATATTGAATCGCGCGACGGCGACGCAAGTTTTCGGGAAATTCCGATAGAAGTTGAAGCGGAAGACCTTCTTTACGCGGCGCGTGGCTACGATGCAACCGCCGTCAGAGAAGATATGAACGCCCAAATTCCCGTTGCGCGTCTGCTTGAATATCAGGCAAACGGCGTGATTGGCGGATTGAATAATGTTTGGTGGAGTTTGTGCGGACACATTCCTAATGCCCGATTGGTTGCCGAAGAACTTGCGCCGCAACTTGCCGAAAGACTCGTCCGCTACGAAGTGCAAGCCGCGCTTCTCGTTCCCGCTTCGCGTCTCTGCCATCAAACTTTGGGAATCGTCGCCCGTGCGATTGAGCTTGCTAATATTCCGACAATGCTTCTCGCAGTTGACCGAGGTATGACTGACAAAGTGCGCCCGCCGCGCACTGCATATTACAAAGGCGAATTCGGTTCGGTCGCGGGCAAACCGAATTGGAAACAATTTCAACTACGCATTTTAGACGAAGCATTGCGCTGGATTGAAACCTTCGACCAACCTGGCGCGAAACGTCTAGTTGTCAATCTGGAAACCGAAGTCGAAGCGGCGCGTGGCGAAAGATGAATCATTAGCGACAAAAATGCACAAAAAACGCAAAAAATAATTTTGTGTCTTTTGTGCATTTTTGTGGCTAAATTTTGTTAGCTTCCTTGCCAAGTTTTGATTGCTTCAATCGGATAAATCAGCAAAATTATATTGACCAAAAGGCTGTCCCGAATCCAAATCAGCAAAACGATTTCCGTCAGCAAAAATAACGCAAGTGAACGCCAAAAGCGCAATTTATAAGCTATCCAAAAACCAACCGCCACGCTTATAACATCACCGAAAGAATTAAAAATCGAATCGCCGTAATAGTTGAGCGCAAGCGTTGCCGTGCGGTAATGTTCGACGACGGTATTGGTGTTTTCCAAAATTTCCCACGCACTTTCGACCAAAATCGCTAGAGCAAATTGCCAAACAAGCGGTATTTTGCGAAAAATTAGCGAAATCAGCCAAAAATACAAAACGCCGTGCAGAATATGCGTAAAACTATACGGGTCAAACAGATGCTGTGAATTATGACTGCCCCAAGCGTCGCTTGACCACGGCAAATAATCGCCAAGACTGCACCACCAAATTCTGCCTTGAAAGCGCAACTGCACAATCATTAGACCGACGGTTGATAAAATTAAAAGCCACGGCAAAAAATCTTTCGCCGAACTAAACTTGAAAAATTGCTTTTGTGTTTCGATTTTTTCGTTCATTTTCAGATAAGATTGTTATTTGGTTTTAAGAATTTTACAAGTTTAAATCCTTCAAATATGAATCGCCAAGAAATGCTCAATCGTGCCAAGATGCGCGAAAAGGTTTGGGATTTTATCATCATCGGCGGCGGCGCAACGGGCGTTGGTTGTGCGGTTGACGCGGCTTCGCGTGGCTTTTCGGTTTTGCTTTTGGAACAAAATGATTTCGGCAAAGGCACATCAAGCCGCAGCACAAAACTCGTTCACGGCGGCGTGAGATATTTGGCACAAGTCAATCTCTCACTTGTGCGGGAAGCGTTGCAGGAACGCGGGATTTTACTTAAAAATGCGCCGCATCTCGTCAAAAAATTACCTTTGGTTGTTCCGTGTTACAGTCTTTGGGACAAATTCTTTTACGGCGTGGGACTTAAAATTTACAATTTTTTGTCAGGCAAATACGGTTTTGGCAAATCGCGGATTTTGTCGAAACTTGCAACGCTTGAAAAATTGCCGAATATAAAAAACGAAAATCTGCGCGGCGGCATTTTGTATTTTGACGGACAATTTGACGACACACGGCTTTTGATAAATTTAGTAAAAACAGCGGCTGAACAAGGTGCGACGGTTTTGAATTATGCGCGGGTTTTTCAACTTACCAAAAACTCTCGCAATAAAGTGAACGGCATAAATTTTCAAGACATAGAAACAGGCGAGATGTTTGAGGCGAAAGCAAAAGTTGTTATCAATGCCACAGGCGCGTTTGCCGATTCGATTCGCCGCTTATCCGTTGCACATTCAAAAAACATAATCGCGCTCAGTCAGGGAATTCATCTCGTTTTCGCCAAAGAATTTTTGCCAACAGAAACCGCGCTAATGATTCCAAAAACAAGTGACGGACGAGTTTTGTTTGCGATTCCGTGGCACGATAAAACCTTAATCGGCACAACCGACACGCCGATTAAAACCGCCGAATTAGAACCACAAGCATTTCAAACGGAAATCGAATTTATTCTCGAAACCGCTAAAAATTATTTGGCAAAATCGCCGACACGAGCAGATATTTTGAGCGTTTTTGTCGGCATTCGTCCGCTTGTTAAATCGGGAAATGCAAAAAATACGGCGAGGCTTTCACGCGACCACACAATCGAGATTGACGAATCGAATTTGCTAACCATCACGGGCGGAAAATGGACAACCTATCGGCGAATGGCGGAAGACGCGGTTAATCAAGCCGTCAAAATTGCCGATTTACCGAAAAAAACTTCGCCGACAAAAGATTTAAAGATTCACGGCTTTTGCGAAAATGCAGAACATTTCGGCGATTTAGCGATTTACGGCGCAGATGCCGAAAAGATTCAGGAAATCATCAACAAAAACCCGTATTTGTCGGAAAAACTACACAAAGATTTATCATACTGCGCGGCGGAAATTGTTTGGGCGACGCGAAACGAGATGGCAAACACGATTGAAGACATTCTCGCCCGACGAACCCGCGTCTTGTTTTTAGATGCAAAAGCCGCCATCGAAATCGCTCCGAAAGTCGCGCAAATTATGGCTGACGAATCAGGAAAAGATAAAGTTTGGATTGATGAGCAAATCCGTGAATTTAGTAAATTAGCAAAAAACTATTGCGTAAAATCAGACACATAAAAAGCAAAAATGGTAATCGTAAAAGTGAAAAGTGTCGTAGTGAACTAAAAGTTCAAATAAAATAATTCGGAGGCAATTCTAAAAATAAAATTGTGTCTTTAGAATCGCCTCCGAATTATTTTTTTATCGAACCCAATTTTTACGCACCTACCGGAGCTATTTTTTCTGCAACTTGTGGTTCACTTACCGGCGATACTTCTTCTGAATCTTTTAACAACGAATCTCTGACGATTTTTTCTTGTTCGAGATTGTGAATCGCGTAGCTTCCCGTGGCGGGCGAAGCCGACGCGGTTCTGCCGACGTAGCTTAATGACATATTGGCGGGTTTGATTTCCCGCAGGCGCGGTTCGACGAATGACCAACCGCCCATATTTTGCGGTTCTTCCTGCGCCCACACAATTTGCGTGGCGTTTTTATATTTGGCGAAGACCTCTTTTAATTTAGCGGCGGGAAACGGATAAAATTGTTCGAGCCGGACAATCGCCACGCGGTTGTCATTCGCGTCTTCGCGTCCCGCATCCAAATCATAAAAGACCTTGCCGCTTGCCACCACGATGCGTTTTACTCGGTCAGCGTCCGTTATTTTTTGG